>CP000055.1 GCA_000012145.1 Rickettsia felis URRWXCal2 | reverse complement strand
AGGAGTTAGAACAGCAATTTTTACAAAAAATTTCTGAAAATTATTGTACTAGTATATCAATAAATGATTACTTAAAGACTCAAGATTTAAATAAGATAGGATTCCCTATAAAGAGTAACAAAACTCATCTACAACTTAATATGGCTAAAGGATGGATTAAGGAGCAAGAAGAAAGCTTAATAACACAAATATTAGCGGGTAAATTTTATCACAACTTATCTAATGAGATTCCTTGTGATAGTCTGCCAGTTTTACAATCACCGAGTAATACCCAATATTGGGGTAACGAAAATCCTTCTGTTAGTTCAGTATTACTTGCTGATATTGTTGCTAGTTGTAATAAGAAGCAAGATAATCTAGCTGGAGCTGCCACTTTCTTTCCTTTTATAGATAGTAGCTATGCATTACCTGATAGTATTGTTCCCGCATCATATTCGTTTGCTACTAAAAATGGTATGACACTTTTTGGTGATTATCAGTATGGTGCCCATCGTTATTTTAAGGAACAATTAGTGTTTGGTCCTGAGGATTGTTCTACTGCGGTAGGTAAAGCAACTTATCTGACTACCGATCAAATTAAAGATATAAATACTACCAACATGCAAGCAGCGTATGAGGCCAGTATAGAAACAGGGAGCCCAGACCCTAAATATCACTATCAAGCGGTAACTTTTTTAAGTGGTGATATTCAAGATAGCCAGTTGAGATTAATTCAAGAAGGTGATATTTATCTTGTAAAGGGTCACACAGCTCTTATTGCTACCAAACCTGATAGTAGAAGTACAATTACTACTATACAGTTTAATAGAGATATAGACTCGGCTGAAAATAAAATATTAGGAGGTGGTACATATGATTATAATTTATGTGATAAAGCTAAAGAAATAAAAACTGGTATTTATATTTTACGTCCTACTACTGTACAACCTTTACATAAATCTTATTCTTTGGGTGAATTGTTGAATCAAATTGACTCAAAATATTTAACTCTTTTTCCTGATGGTCCTACAAATATTTCAGGAGATTGTAGAATATTTCTTGAGGACAATACTACAAACATAGTTGGAGACACTGGTTATAGTACTGGACAGTTTTAGAGAGGCCAGGAAAAAGAAAGGCGTGAGTAAAGGGAAATGAAGTAGTATAGCCAATCCTAAATAAAGTGGCTATAAAATATCATCTAGTCCCTTGGTCACGGGATCTAGAAAACCTTTGGAAAAAAACTGGATTCCATGATCGTAGCTATGGAATGATACTGAATCTTTGTATCAAAAGAATACTACAAAACACTCAATGCAGCGTAACCACTTTATTTAGGATTGGCTATACCTGTGTTGAGAGAGGCTTTGTTCGGAAGGGTATGTATTGTGATCTTTTGGACGTAATTATCCTATTTTGGAACCGTCAAGTTAAGTAAAATAGTGTCAAAAAGAGCTATATTTAGCTGAATTTCTTTACATAATCGTCTATTTGATTTTATTACCATATTAAGTAACTTATTATTTGCATCCTAAAAAATAATACAGGATCAATTGATGGACGTCCATAATTAGCACAATAACGATTTTTAGTTATTTCATAGATAAAAGAAAATTCTAAGAGCCAGTCACGTAAAACATTTGAGGCTTCCAAACTTATAAAATTATAGGAATAATCCAATCATAACTAACCTTAAAAGTTATAGTTATTAATCTATATTAATAACTTATAGATGCATCATTATCAAAATAATACAACTTAACTTAAAAAACATAACTGTAATGAATGTTTTACGTGACTGCCTCTAATTCTTTAGCTTCATGAATCCTATGATCATTAGGTATCATGTGCCTTAAGCTAAGGCTATTACATCTCACACTTTGATCAAGCTTATAACCTTGCATCTTTATATCTTCATTTAAACATAAAAATACAGCTTATTCCTTAGATTAACTCTCTTCTACTTCTTTTTATAACTTTTTCAACAGCCCGAAGATTTGATCTTACATATTATACTTCCTGTGCAAGATAGCGATATATTGAGGCTTTTGATAAATTGAATTCTTGCATCAGGTTTTTGATTTTAATACCTTGTTTTCGTTTTTCTTTAAGATCATTTAATTGTTGCTTTGTTAAGTATTGTTTCTTCCCAAACTGTATACCTCGCTCTTTTGCTTTTAGGATTCCATCTATTTGCCTCTCGGCTCTAATCTCAGTTTCAAATTGTCCGATCGCTCCTAACACATTAAATATTAACCGACCAGTCGCATCTTTAGTATCGATATTTTGATCTAAAACTTTCAGAGCCACAGATTTCTGATTTAAAATCTCGGCTATTTTGCATAGATGTGCAGTAGAGCGTGCTAACCTATCTAATTTTGTAACAATAAAGATATCGCCCTCACGTACATAATCCAGTGCATTTTTTAATGCACTTCTTGTTCCATCAAGACCGGATTTCTTTTCTTGAAATATTTTATCACAATCTTTTAATTTATCTAATTGGATGCTGAGTAATTGACCTAATGAACTAACGCGTGCATATCCAACTTTTGCCATAATAATATCTCATAGTTTAAGAGAATTATATAATGAGACATTAATTGAGACAAGTATTTTATTAGTCTCATAAAGTATACTTTATGAGACTAAACTTAAATCACGCAATTAGTAAAAATTTTTACTATGTATAAAAGTAGTGTTTAATGATCAAAATGTTCGTTGGCATTGTCTCCTAGTGGAGTCACAGACGGTTCTATATCATTAGTTATATTTTGGGTCATTTCTAATACATTGTGGTATGTTATGCGATAGAGATATCATGTCTTGAATAATTTGTTGATAATTTGTATCATCATTATGCAGGTTAACTAATCTTGCATTGTGATACTCTGTGATTGCTTCTTCATCCATTGAAAGACTCGATAATATATCACCTTTCATTAAGGTATGTATCTGGATCACTAGGATTGAATGAGATAGCTTTATCATACTCTTGAATAGCTTTTGTGACGTTCATAAACAAATCGCCATTAATTTTGTATTGTTTTAATTGTTGTACATCATCATTATTATTCATCTTATTTACACCTTTTAAGTTAAATTATTTTTATAACCTCTCGATTTTCTGATTCTAGCGATACGCTTAATATGCATATCAATCTCATTTTGAGAATTACAATGAATCACTTTGTAATTCCCTCTATTAGCATACAAGGACCCCCAACTACATATAATATCGGTAGTGCAAAATAAATTAGCCTGAGTAGTTAATCTATAATATTTATGATCTTTAGTCCAATAATAGTCTATGCTCATTCCTTATTACTAAAATCGCTTTAGTTCTGAAATTATAGTATACATTATCAAGCATACTGTAAGTAAAATAATAGGCATAACGCATATAGCAAGTAACATTAATATTAACAATATTATGCCTGAATGTACGATTTGCATATATTCATTATTATTTAAGATATCTACACAACGTACTGAAATAATTTTACTTTGAACATTCCATATTTTAATGGTAGATTCTGTATTCAAAAAACAGCATTGAATATATGCTAATAAGCTATCCCAATTATAATGCTGCAACTTAAGTATGACGGCATAGCACAATATACATAAATCTTGTTTATCTATAGTTTTTAGTTTCAATATAAACTCATTCCTTGACCAATATCCCTTTTCGGATGAAGAAAAGTTTTTTTTATAACTATAACCTAATTTATTAGGCAATCTTGATATTGTACTTGTAGATACTTTTTGACTTCAGTTATTAGCTAGCTCCATGGTGGTTTTATCAAAATTTAATTCTATAAATTTTTTAAATCCCTCTATGTCTCTTATTATTCTACGATGTCCTGTATGATAACCACTTTTTGCTTTGACATCCCCAGTTTGTTTCTTTAATTCTTTCCACTCTATTATAGTCTTCCTACTAATAGAGTATATCTCAGAAGTCTCTTTTATTGTTTTACCTTCTGTTAAACTTTTTATTACTCGTATTCTTAAATCGTATGAATATGCCTTTGCCATAAGTTTTTCATTTAGTATAATCCAACTCATACTATAAGTCACTACCTTATCGCATTAAGCTATAGAAGGAGAAAAAGCCGCTATAGCTGCATCTAGGATATTACCTGACTATAACGTAGTATCATGGATGGGCGGCAGTAACGCTGCTGATAGAGTCAATTGGAGTCAGCTTCAGTTTCAGTGGCGGGATGCAATAATATGGCCTGATAATGATCAGCCAGGCTTTAAAGCAGCAGAGGTGATAAAGGACAAGATTAACAAGGCAAATGAGCATATAGGTTTTGTAAGCGTAGTTGATCCAAGAAGACTACAATTTGGCGGCAGTACTCACAAAGACTTATTGCCTGAGAAGTGGGATCAAGAAAAATCAAGTCATTATATTAAATATTTAGAGGCGACAGGTAAGGGCGGCGTAGCACATGATTATTTAAAATATGACTCAATAATGTATCAAGATATATTAACTAGTCTTGCGATGCGTGACGAGCGTTTAAGCAAAAGTATCAAGGAGTTAAGTGATAGCAACAATACTTCTGATATTGAGACTATAGAGCATCGAACTAAGTTAATAGATGATACGCAAAATCTATACGAGAAAAAAGCGTTAGAATATAGCGGTATCGCAGGTACAAATGTAGTATACAGAGGTCATTTGGAACTGATGGTGAAAAACTATGGTGAATCACATGAGAAAGTAACATGATACAGAAACATTGTTCGTGACGTATCTATCCTACATTCAGCTCAGCTTGGCATGAATATCAATGATGTACCTGATAGTCACCACAAAGAGATAGCACGAGACGTGTATAGTACTATCTCAGAGTATAGTAATAGATACGCACTAGATGCTACTGACAAAAATAAGATTGCAAATTCAGTATATGAAGCACATTGCACGCTTAAAGCGTGGCAGCAAAGATCGTATGCACAAGTTGCTACTAGCTACACAGTCTATCAGGACCGACAGAAATACCTAGAACATAAAAGACTTGCTGATATAGAAAGAGAATCGGAGCGTAAGACCTTAATAGAACATACGCAGCAAATCAAACATGAGATATTGGTAGCAAAAACAGTATCCGAGATATTTGTAGCTTTAGAGAAAGATCAAAAGTTCTTTATAGAACAAAATGGCAATATTAAATATACAACATTTAATTATAAATTTGTGGATCTAGTGGAACAAGCTCTTGAATACAAGGAACAAGAACTTTTACCTCAATTAAAAGATGCAGCAGCAGAAGCAGAACAGCATGGGGTGTTCAGTACACAAGACATATTAGCAGAGCTTAAAGGTAGTAAGGACTTAGCAGAGACATATAAGCACTTTGATAGCAGTTTAGAGCGTCATCATTTAGAAACTCAGCATCAGCAGATCAGAAAAGATAAAGTAGATGCTAAAACTACCGATGAAATGTTAACTACAATTCGCCGTGAACATGAGTTCTTTAAGTCTCTTAATGGCAAGCTTAAATATGCAGGGCAGTATGATAGCAGTGTATTATCTGCGATCTCGAATGCTAAGTCTATAGAGCAAGATAAGCTTATTACAAATATGCATAATATGGTAGTATATGCTAAGAAACATGGTATATTAAATGATCACGAGATACTAAATCAATTTAACTCTAATGATAGTCAAAATGTTCTTAAGAATTTAAGTAAAACATGTGAGAAACATTATATGGATCGCCATAATGAGAATATTAAGCAGCTATTAGATGATGAGCATGTGATAATAGGATCTAAGAAATATTCCTGTCCGCTTAAATATATGAAGCATGAGATGCAGAATGATATACCAAGCTTTATAGATGAGAAGCAAATAGCTGCAACCTTTGCAAAAGTAAAAGCAGAAGTTAAAGAGCTACGCCTAGAAAGAGAGTTAGAACATACAATGACGATGAGATTTTAAGGGTTTACAAGCATGACTAATGAAGAGCATAATCAGAGGCAACAGCAAACAGACGTAAGTACAAATGGCGATGCTAATGATACTACTGCCGAGCGTCCAAGGCATGATGAGCTATTTAAAAAGGTCATGAGTGAGCCTGTAGCTGCTCGTGAGTTTTTAGAGCATTATTTGCCAGCGTCGTTTAAGAACAAGATTAATCTTAATAGTATTAAAATAGAAAAGGAAAGTTTTGTTACTGAGGATTTACGCAAAAGATTTAGTGATGTCGTTTATTCTGTTTCTTTAAACAAGAATAATATTAAAGATAGTACTACTGGAAGTGCCAATAATGACAAAGCGTACGTTTACGTTCTGATCGAGCACCAGTCTAGTAGCGATTACTGGATAGCTTTTAGACTTTGGCAATATATGCTTCTTTTATGCAAAAGACATAAGGACGCCAATAAAAATAAAAGTAATGCTGCAGCAGAAAAAGATAATAAACTACCTCTAATATGTCCTATAGTAGTATACGCAAATGATAAGCTGTATAATGCTCCAAGGAGCTTTTGGGAGTTATTTGAAGATTGCAAGACTGCTAAGGAAATGATGGGCGGCGAGTATTTACTTGTAGACTTACAAAAACAAAGTGATGATGAGATAGAGCAAAAGAAGCATCTTGGTATGATAGAGTATATGCTTAAACATATCAAAGCTCGTGATATCTTAAATCTCTGGCAAAGTCTACTTGAGAAGTTTGAAAGTAGTATTGAAATAGATAAGGAAAATGGCTACATTTACATTAAGTGGTTATTATGGTATAGTGACGCTAAGGTATCTGAAGATAAACAAGTAGAGCTAGCTAAGATCATAGCAAAACACTTAAATAAAGCAGATCAAGAGGGACTTATGAGAACTATTGCTGATAAATATATTGATGAAGGCGTACAAAAAGGAATGGTCCAAGGCATGCAGATTGGTAGAAATGAGGGCATGCAGATCGGGGAAGCAAGAGGAATGCAAATCGGGGAAGCTAAAAGAACTATGGAAGTAGCTAAAAATATGCTTAATGCTGGTTCTGATATTTCTTTTATCTCTAAAGTCACAGGACTTTCTATCTCTGAGCTCAACCAACTTCTCAAGTCCTAACCCCTAAGTACAAAGGGATATCCCTTTGACCTAGGTACTCGGAATCTATTTCTTTTTTGTCAGTAGGACGAAAAAATTGGCTTTTTGCTGGATCAGACAGTGGCGGTCATACTGCCTCTATTATTTATTCCATTATCAAAACTGCTAAATTAAATCACATCAATCTTTGGAAATATTTACAAAAAGTACTTGCAATAATTCAGGATTATAGAGCTAATAAAGTTGAAGATCTCCTTCCCTGGAATATTTTACTAGATTAAACTTATAAATCTATACCGCCTTTACCAGACGCTTACGATCCTAATCTCATGGAGATTAATGGTAAAAAAGCTAAAATATATTACAGTGATAGTGCTTCGGCAGATGGGCCAGATTATGCTATTATAGATATTTCTAGTAAGAAGGCTAAATATAAAAAAGCTACATATGACACTTCAAACCCCTCTAGCTCACATTCTGACGATCACGAAAGAATGGAGTTAATAAATTCAAGTGATAACTCTATACAAGATAACATTAATGTCATATCTTATAGTATTGTTAGTGCTGCGGCAAACAAAACAGATTATATAAATACGTCTAGTAAAAGAGACAGATAAAAAATCTATACATGATACTTTAAATAACGCTACTTCTCACTCTCACATTTACGCAAATCCGATAAAGGATTCAAATATTTTAACGAATGGCAAAATATTATTATAGAGCAAGAAGAAGCAGCCCTGCGAAAATTAAATAAAAAATTAGCTCAAGAAAATGAATGGTTAAATGCAGGTGTTACAGCTAGACGTAAGCGTAACCAGAAAAGGCTTGCTCAGCTAAAAGCTTTAAGGGAAATAACAAGAGAACATGCTGCAAAACTAGCTCGTTCAAAACAAAGAGTGCAAGCTAAACAAATGGTATGGATCTTCTGATATACAGAATGAAAAGCAGTTGCTAATCTTCTAGAGTTAATTTAAATATATTAAAACAACTAATTCAGGAGGTTCATATGGAAGTTACCACAATTGGTTGGTATAGATATTGCAAAAAGAATTTTTCAAATTCATGGTGTAGATAAAAATGGTAATACGGTATTAAAGAAAAAATTGATGAGAGAACAGATTTTAACATTTATGGCTAATTTGCCAAAATGTTTAGTGGGGACGGAAGCTTGTGGTGGAGCTAGTTGGGCAAGAGAAATAACTAAATTGGATCATACAGTAAAACTGATGGCACCACAATTTGTCAAACCGTATGTCAAAACTAATAAAAACGATCAAGCTGATGCTGAAGCTATATGTGAAGCAGTAGCAGACCAAATATGAGGTTTGTACCAATTAAAACTGTAGAACAACAAGATATTTTATCAATTCATAGAGTAAGAGAGAGATT
Organism: Rickettsia felis URRWXCal2; assembly: GCA_000012145.1. GTDB lineage: Bacteria > Pseudomonadota > Alphaproteobacteria > Rickettsiales > Rickettsiaceae > Rickettsia > Rickettsia felis. The sequence goes on along the minus strand of CP000055.1, from coordinate 30,823 downwards.
GATAAAAAATCGTACGGCACTTGCTAATGAAATTAGGGGTCTACTACATGAATTTGGTTTTATTATTCCTCAAGGGATAAATAAGGTTATGACAAAATTAACCGAAATTTTAGATGAAGGAAATTTAAGCCAGCTAGGTTATCAAACATTTAGTGAACTGAAAGAGGAGTTTTTGGATAATAATAAAAAAATAAAAGAGATAGAAAAAAGATTAAAAATAATCACTAGCAACCTAACTCAATATCAACGATTAACAACTATACCTGGTCTTGGTTTAATTACTGCTACTGCTTTAATAGCATCAATAGGTAGTGCTACAAATTTTGACAATGGCAGGCAATTATCGGCATGGCTAGGATTAGTGCCAAGACAACATTCAAGTGGTGGAAAAGATAAGCTGTTTGGAATTAGCAAGCGAGGTGATGTATACTTACGCACTTTATTAATTCAGGGGGCTAGAGCTGTACTAAATGCCAAGATAAGATTCACATCGGAAGAACAGAAATCTAAAAAAGATTTTAGCAAATTTACGCAATGGATGTTTAATTTATCTGAGCGAAGTGGTCATAATAAAACAACAGTTGCCATAGCTAATAAATTGGCAAGAGTTGTGTTTGCCGTACTCAGATCAGGAGATGATTATGTGGAGAGTAAAGTTTGCAGCTAAAGAGTGTGTAGCAACAGAACTATTATAATTAACATAAATAGTGATTTATAGCTAAACCACTACACTATAATAAAATGGTTATACCTTTTTGGTATATTAATATAATAATCAGTATTTAGAAATTATTCTTCATAACTGGTTTATAGTGGTTTAGCTATATATAATGAATAGGTAAACAAAAAGAATATGCAAGAGATTCCAATCTGGAATATGCGTGAGATAATAATATTGATGGTAAATAAGACAAACCTTAGCTTACAAAAAAACTGATTTTTTCAGTGGCTCGTTGAGAAGCCGATGGACTAACGTTATTTTTTTCTTGCATTCTACAGGAGGTCCATACATGAAAAATCTAACCAAAATAATATACTGCTATAGTAAAAATATTACTGTCTACTAATCGGTATAATATACTGTTTTACAGCTTCATACATCTTCCGTGCCTTAAGAATATCTTTTGACCAAAAACAATATTTCAGGTAGAGTTAAATTAAATCCACTAACCTTTCAAATTTTCGAAAAATGAAATCACAATATCAGAACTTTCAGAAACATCTAAACGGAAAATACAGTAATCAAGAAGCTATATTAAATGCAAACGCAAGCAGTGCCATAACAGAAGAGGCACTAAATCAAGACAATAGGATTTGTTACAAAAAAAGAAGGGAAGAATTAAATATTAGAGTTAAGGGCTTATTAGAGAAAAAGAAACAAATAGTAAAAACTAAAGTGCAGAAATAAAACTGATAGGATAATTTATGAATATTTTTTCGTTAGATACGTTTTCGTATGGAATTATAATGGGGTATTACGGACCAGTATGGTCTAATGAAGTACTAATTGAATATGCTGATTTTTGTAAGAAATACGGGTATAAATATTTTATCTATGCACCAAAGATGGATAAGTTGTTACGTGATAATTGGAATATATTTTTTACTGAATCACGTGTTCAGGAATTAAAAAATATCCGTGATACTTTTGAAGAAAAAGGTGTAGCTTTCGGTATTGGATTGAGTCCACTAGGGCTTAATAACTTAAAAGATATAGAGAAAGTAGAAAAAGTACTACAACAGAAAATCACTCAAATCAATAATATTAATCCTACTATTCTAGGTATATTTTTCGATGATATCAATAAAGACTCAATTGTTCCTGACTTGGGAGTGGGGCAAGTACAGGTTGCTGAGTACATCGCACAAAGAAGTAATGCCCAGAATTTTGCCTCTGTTCCAAGCTATTACAGTAATGATCAAATTTTACAACGTGTGTTAGGACCAACTCCTGAAAGTTATTTTGCTGATTTTAGTCAGTTAGATCAAAAGTTTTCTATATTTTGGACTGGAGAACATATTATGAGTGATGGTTATTCTCAAAAAGAATTAGATAATATTTCTAATAAACTAGGACGTAAGGTATTAATATGGGATAATTATCCAGTTAATGATCCGACTTACCTAAAGGATCATTTGCGTATTTCAGGTATAGATAGACCTCAGGAGCTTTCTTCTTGGACTCCATCGATAGCTTTTAATCCTATGATACAACCAAATATGTCAAAAATTCCGTTATCTACAGCTCAATGTTTATTTTCTTCAGAGAAATATAATAAGCGTGAAATATATATAGAAAAACTTATAGAACTATGTGGAAAAGATTTAGCACAAGCTATAGATCAAAACTTACCATATTTTGAATTAAATGGTATTAATCGAACTGAAACATCAAATATCAAACGTATGAAAGAGCTATTCTCCTTGTTTGCTGAGATAAACGAACAGCAATATACGCATGAAATTATCAAGTTATTGGGGGGATCACAAGAAATATAAAGTTAAATGAAAATTCAAGGACTAAGTAGAACGAAACCTATAAATTTTCACAGGCACTAGTACAGAGGAGTCGTTTAATCTAGATAATAAGATTTGCTACAAGAGCCGTAGAGAAGAGTTAAAAGCATCATAGAGCAAAAGAAGCAAGTAGTAAGTACAAAAAATTAAATTAATTAAGAAATACAGATGGAAAGTAGAATATACTACTTTCTAACAAAGAATAGTTAGGATTTAAGTTTAAGAAGATTGTTGAGCTCTTGAATAGATAGTCCTGTAACTTTAGATATAAAATGTAGAAGTCAAGATTTGATCTTACAGATGCTATAAATTTTGTACCTGATTGTCAGTTAAATTTTGACTGTCAGACGAGTATTCAAGATACAAGATCTCATTATTTGGCTCTGTCCAAATAAGTGTGTAAATTTCTCAAAGGTTATATAAAAGAAAATATAACAAAAAGAGGGATTACAATGCCACAGAAACAAAATGCTGCAATGAATCAAGCGATAGATTTATTGATCAATAATGATACAGATGTATCAACTTTATTCAAGGAAGATGGTTTATTAAAAGAACTAACCAAGCACCTTGTAGAGAAAGCACTACAGTCTGAGATGAATAATCATTTAGGATATAGCAAGTATAATCAAAGTGATGCCCAGAATTCACGTAATGGTTATAACACAAAGAATCTGATTACAAAGAATGGTGCTGTTGAGATTGAAGTGCCAAGAGATAGAAATAGTAGCTTTGAACCATCATTAGTAGCGAAGCGTCAAAGAAGACTTGATGGTTTTGATGATAAAGTACTATCCTTATATGCTAAAGGGATGAGTTTATCAGATATAAAATTACAGCTTCAGGAGTTATATGGAGCTGATGTAAGCGAGAGCTTAATCGTAGGATTACAGATGATATAATAGAGGATGTTAAGCTATGGCAGAGCCGTCCATTAGATCCAGTATATGCCATAGTATTTTTTGATTGTTTGGTAGTAAAAGTACGTCAAGATAAGCGGATTATCAACAAATCAGTATATGTTGCCTTAGGCATTGATTTAGAAGGGCGGAAAGATATTTTAGGACTGTGGATCAGCGAGAATGAAGAGGCTAAATTTTGGCTTGGTAATTTTACTGAGATGAAAAATAGAGGTATGCAAGACATACTGATAGCATGTAGTGATAATCTTAACGGTATGTCTGAAGCTATAGGTGCTGTTTTTCCAAAGACAGAGCATCAATTATGTATTGTACATCAAATTAGAAATAGTTTACGATATGTATCATATAAGGACCGGAAAGAGCTTGCTGGTGATTTAAAACCTATTTATACAGCTAACACAGAAAAAGAAGCACTTTCCGCTTTAGAGGCTTTTGAATCTAAATGGAGTAAACAATATCCTCAAATTGCTAAATCTTGGTATATTCATTGGGATAATCTAATGATTTTAGGATATCCTGAAGAAATAAGGAAAATAATTTATACAACAAATGCTGTGGAATCCGTTAATAGTCAACTCCGAAAAGTTACAAAAAATAAACGTCTTTTTCCAAATGATAATGCTGTTTTTAAAAGCTTATATTTAGCAATTGACTACATGACCAAAAAATGGTCCATGCCTATCCCAAATTGGAATGCGGCTATGGCTCATTTTTTAATAAAATTTGAAGAAAGAATCTAGTCCTTTGGAAAAGTTTACACACTTAATTGATAAGACTCAAGTTTCTTGAAGAAGTTGATATTATCATTGCCCACAATGCTGCATTTGATAGACCTTTTTTTGATAAAATGTTTCCTGAAGTTATAACCAAAGTATGGGGATGCTCAAGAGTTGATATTGATTGGAAAGCTGAGAAAATAGAAAGCCATAAACTAGAATATCTTACTTATAAATATAATTTCTTTTATGAGGGACACAGAGCTGTTATAGACTGCCGCGCTGGGTTGCATTTACTTGCTCAAACCTTACCTATTACTAAAACACTAGTATTAAAACAATTACTTAATAATTGCCATAAAACCAGATTTAATGTTTGGGTACACAATGCCCCTTATGACTCTAAAGATTTACTTAAATCTAGAGGCTATCGCTGGTCTATCAATCCACAAGCAAATTATAAAGCTTGGATGATTGAAGTATTTGAAGATACTCTCGAAACAGAGCTAACATTCCTGAATTCTAATGTTTACAAAACGCCCTATAATATCCCAGTACAAACCATAAACCCTTGTGATAGATTTATGGGATAAAATACTCATACTGTTGTACCATTGAATTTTCCTCATGCACTACTTATATTTTAAGTGTGAACACTTACTTAAGTGAGATCACAAATCTTATATATTATATAAATCTAAAAGAGGTATGTATGTTATATAACAATATTAAATCATATTTGCTATCCGGTATTACTGTCATTTTATTGACTGGTCATCCAGTTATTGCAGCTGATAATGTGAGTAAACCTGATAATAAATCTCAAACTGCTTACTTACAACATCCTCCTGACCTACGCCCTTTTTCTATTTTTGATTACTACTTGGATAATATGTTTGAGCATAAACTATCTGCATATAGCTCCAGTGCTATAAGAACTAAGTTTATTACTCAAGACAAGCAATATATCTTAGTACTAGAAGTGCCGGGGTATGATAAAAGCCAAATTAAAGTCAAAGTAAATAGTAATAAATTATTTATCACCGGCAACGTAGAACAAAATAATAAATCTGAAGCTTCAGATGATTATACAAAACGAAACTTCAATTATGTCGTTTCTTTATATGAAGATGTAGATCAAAACAATATTTCTTCAAACTTAAAGAATGGTATTTTGACGATTACTCTACCTCGTATCGAAGTTAAGGAGAAAGATGCGAAAGAAATACCAATTCAATAGGTGAGAATATTTATTTAAATTTTGCTAAATTAAGACTAAATCAATGTTTAATAAACTTATGGAGGTACTTATGTCTTTTAATTTACCACGTATTAGAAATAAATCTGAATTACAACATCATACAAATAAACAAAGTTATGTTGACGATGTTTTTAATAATTTCTTTAATGAAATAGCTTCATTTTCTTACCCTACCCATTACAATAATAAAATATTGTCACCTAGAACAGATATTACTGAAAATGAATCTGAATATCATTTAGAGGTAGAGTTACCTGGTGTAACGCAGGATAATATTGACCTTAAAATAGATAGTAATATCTTAACTATTGATGGTAAAAAGGAACAATCGACTGAGAAAAAAGATCATAATTATCATATGAAAGAACGATATTATGGCTCTTTCTCTCGCTCCATTAGTTTACCATCTAATGTGGATGAAGAACATGTAACAGCAAACTTTAAGGATGGTATATTGTCTATAAAAATACCTAAAAAAGAACAAAGTAAGGCTAAGAAAATTAAAATATCATAACATGTAATAGCGTGCATTACAGCAAAAAATCGCTAATCCAAAATCTATTATGACTTATTATTGGACTAAAGATCATAAAGATTATAGACTTAGTACTCAGGATTATCTGTTTTGTACTACTGCCAATAACAAAAATGAAAAGGGTGTGTATGAGTAAATTACTTGGTGGTTGGAGTATGTCTTTAACTCGTTACCCATTTAATGAATTTGACTATATAATGTATGGTATGGTGACAAATCTTGAAGAACTAACAACAGGAAGCATGGCTTCTCCGGGGTGGAGTCCAGAAAATGAACAAAAACCAGATAATAATCCTTGTTTTACAGGTAAAAGGCTTTGGGTTTATGGCGGGGGAGGATGTGCTCCTGAAGAAAAGCCCTCTAGTATGAATGACGTATCCCGCATTATATCTGCGACCATTAATAATGGTTGGGATGGTGTTGATTTTGATGACGAGTGTAATATGAACACTGCATTTGTTATAAAAACAATGGAAAAACTCAAAGAAAATAGTAAAGAAACCAGTTTTGGTTTTATTGCAGGTTATTCTTATAACCATCCCAATACAGAAAAAGGGAAGAAGATTACCGACAAAGTTAAGGCGATTATCGCATCAGGTCAATGTGATAGATTAGTGCATTATTGTTACGCTGCCGCAATGTGGAATCAAAATGATATTATCAATAATGTAAAACAAGCATTAGTACAAAGCATCTCTTATGGCATAGAACAAGATAAAATTGTGTTAGCCTTGACTACTTTGGGTCTGACAGACTGGAATTTAAATTACTTTCTAGATCAAATTATTGATTTGAATTTAGGGGGGTTATTTATATGGCGATATGATGAGTTGACTCCAAATCATTATAAGATTATCAAAAAACGGTTAAATAAATTGTACTAGTTGACATTTGATCTTACATTTAATAAAAATCACGTATTAAAAATACAGATAAAAAAATGGAAGGTCACAATGAACTTAAATCAAAAAATAATAAAGTCAAAATTAGGTTTACTAGAATTAGCTAAGAGTCTTGGTAGTATATCATCAGCATGTAAAGCGATGGGATATAGTAGAGATAGTTATTACAGATTTAAAGAACTATATGAAACTGGTGGTGAAGAAGCGTTATATGAAATTAGTCGAAGAAAGCCAATGAGTTGATCCAGCGGTAGAGAAGGCAGTAATGGATATGGCAATAGAATATCCAGCATATGGTCAGCTAAGAGTATCAAATGAGCTTAAGAAGAGTGGAATACTTGTATCACCCGGAGAAGTGAGATCAATTTGGTTACGTAATGATTTAAACAATATCAGTAAAAGGCTTAAAGCATTAGAAGCAAAGATGGCTCAGGATGGTATTGTTCTGACTGAAGCTCAGTTACAAGTACTAGAGAAGCGTCGTAATGAAAAAGAAGCACATGGAGAGATTGAGACGCAGCATCCAGGTTATCTAGGATGTCAGGATACGTGTTATGTAGGTAATTTTAAAGGTATAGGTAAGGTTTATTCTCAGGTATTTATTGATAGCTATACTAGAGTAGTGGATGCTAAACTATATGCTGATAAAACAGCAATTACTGCTGCTGATATGCTTAATGACCGGGTGTTACCATGGTATGAGACGCAAGGGATACCAATGCTGCGTATTCTTACAGATCGTGGGTCAGAATATAAGGGCAATATAGAGCATCATGCTTTTGAGTTATTTCTTAGCATAGAAGGTATAGAACATACTACAACTAAGGCATATTCTCCCCAAACAAATGGTATGTGTGAGCGTTTTAATAAAACCATGAAACAAGAATTCTTTGATACAGCAATGCGGAAAAAGATTTATACAGATCTTGATGATTTACAATTAGATCTTGATATTTGGTTAGAGCATTTCAATAATGAACGACTACATTCAGGAAAATATTGTTATGGTAAAACTCCTATGCAAACTTTTCAAGATAGTAAGAAATTAGCTATTGAAAAAAATAATGAGATCTTGTACCTTGAATACTCGTCTGACAGTCAAAATTTAACTGACAATCAGGTGCAAAATTTATAGCATCTGTAAGATCAAATCTTGACTTCTACACTTTAGTGTACTTTTACTATATTTTGGTATTATTGAAATATCGTGTGTATTAGCAGGTTCTGTATTCAGATTATATCTCCGTTTTTATTATGACATGGTATTAATTTATAGAAATTAAAATCCAAATACTATAAATTTTCATTTATACTTAGTATATCACTACTACTATTCCCTAATAAGGCTGAACTTTCTGTGGGGATATTATCTATAGGGGGAAATGACCCACCTACAATATTAGAACGTAACATTGGTGATAGAGATATAGTAACATTTTCTTTATCATTAAGTTCACCGGGTATATTTACTTCATATGGTACTTCCACTAACTTGCCTTGTAGGCGGTTTTAAGTTCTTTCAGTTTTGGTGTAACTTTACAATATGGGTATCATCATGGCCAATATTTTACTCACTAGTGCATTGTTTAGGTATGTTATCATTATCAGGCAAGGTCAGCGTATTTGGTGGTAATGGCATGAGCATCTTGTCACAAGGCTCATATTCTGAATATGCATTAAATACTTATGCAACATATCAGATGCTTGAATGTTTAGTGCCGCCTTTATCTTGGGCGTTATTTAAAGCTTGCTCGCATGGTATGTCTATGCTTGCAGGTCAGTTCTCGCCGCTTTCTGTTGCAAGTAGCGTTGCTGCAGGAATTGCTGATAATAACCTCAGCATGGATAATGTAAGTATTGGTAATAGAACAATATCGCAGCAGAATCTAGCTCCATCTTTAATGATGGCAGACAGTTCATTACAGAAAGCGTTGATACACTGAGTACAAACTTTAGAGCTTCAGATTTATTACAGAGTAGTTTGTCAGATCAATATGCAGCTACTAGTAGTAGACTAAACTCGCTATCGTCTAAAGACTCGATGCTGCGTACTATGTCAGGTCAACAAGCGTTAGAGCTTGCAAGCCGCTTGATTGCAGAAGAAGCTCGCTCAATTGGGATCTCAGAGCAAGAGCAGATGCAGTTTAAAGATGCGGTGAGTACCGATAGTACAACTACTGATAATACTATTATGAGAAATAATAAAGAAACAGCTACTAGCAATAATGCTAGCGTTGGTTTCAATGCTTTCGGCTTGGGAGGTGCTTCAGCAAGAGTATCGGCATCTAATAATACAAGTAGCAGCAGTGAAGAAGTGTTATCAAAAAAACAAACTATCAACAATGTACTTGAAAAAACAAAATCTGCACTTCAAGAAGGAAGACTCAATAGCTTTAATAGTGATACTCAATCACTAGCAAGAACTTTAAGTCAGAACTATCAGGAGCAGGAATCTATTGGTAGAGAAATATCTGATGCAATATCGGCTCAAGACCAGTTAAGTAGAAGTCGTCAATATGTAGCACAAAATGCAGCTACTATTGATCGTAATATGAATGAGCCGGTACTAAATGCTATAATAGATAGCAATATTCCGGGTGTTTCAAGTAAGGAGCAAGCTGCAAGATGGGCAAGAACTCATATACATGAGGCAGCTTCCATAGCAAACTCAGTAATGCCAGTTGATAATATAGCATTAGATAATGGTAGACATTTAAGTGGTATTAGCTCTGATGTAAAAAATATACCTATGCGTAGTGAGCAGCATTTAAAAAATGAATATCAAGTGCAGACAGGTAAAATAGAAGCATCAGCTGATAAAATAAATAATAAGCAAGAATTAGCTTATCAAAGCGTTGAAACGAGATTAAATAATAATTTAAGTAACAGCGTAAAAGAAAGCTACAATAACTTAAATAATACTGCTCAGCTCGTAGAGCAGAAAGGTAAGAAAATAGAAGATCAGTATGAGGATACCTCGGATTCTACTGTAAAAAGAACACTAGATGAAATAGGTAAAAACTCTAGATTATAATATTAATCAACTTACTCAATACAGAGGATATAAAAATGTTATTTCAAATACTTCCAATATTTTGGATTATCGCTATTTGCGCTAAAATACCGATGACAAAAAAACTTATTATGAAATTCCCAATTATTTCTAAAATATGGTTAATGCTACTAAAATTTATAAAGGACTTAGATATCAAGGGCATGTATTCAAGCCCTAATAATTTAACTGGTTTTAGTTCAGATATGGGTAATCATAGAAGAGATGATGAACGATCTACCAGTCCGTCATATTTTTATTTGCCATATAACATATACTATGAATCTGATAAATAGGCTTCCTAGTAATGAACATACAAGAGCAAGGTAGATTCACGCGAGGTGCACAAATCTTCGCACATCAGATTAGGATGCTTACGCAAGGCATCACTAATGCACTCACAGTGAGTCTTACTGCGTCGTGTATGTGGTTAATATTCAGAATCCTTCAAAAAATCAATATCTTAAGCCTATATTACTATTGCATAGAATGCTACGTGCAGCTAAAGCTTGCGGTAGGTCAGTATTTCTATGACATCTCACAGATCGGTATAACATTCTATGATGTAAAAAGACAGGAATGGATATACCGCTCTGCTGAGGACTTCATTCACAAGTTTTGGTATGTAACAAAGCATGGTACTCAGATTACAAGCTTCGGTTCTTGGCTTGCCGGCTCCGCTGCATTTGAAGTACTTGGTGTTTTTGCTTTAACTATGCCTGGTATTACTATCTTTTTTTGGTATAGAGGCATCAAAACAATAGGCAGTCAGAAATTAAGAGGCATGGATTATGTACAAGCTTCTGAGCTTACCAAAATCCTATCCAAAGAAAAAGTAGCATCTAATATTAAGTTTGCAGGACTTCCTATTGTTAAGGATAGTGAAAGACAGCATATACTAATTACTGGTACTACCGGCACTGGTAAAACCAATATGCTTAATGAGTTATTGCCTCAAATACGAAGCAATAATGAAAAAGCTATCATTGTTGATATGACAGGATCATATGTTAATAAATTCTATGATCCAAGTAATGGCGATATCATCCTGAATCCTTTTGATTCACGCACCTCTAATTGGCTACCTTGGAATGATATAGTAGATACAGAGGATTTTGATGATCTTGCAAGTCACTTTTCAAGTAATAATGGTATGGGACGAGCTAGCTTCTTTGATAGAACTGCTGAATTAGTACTTGCAGAAGCTTTAAAGAAATACGCAGTAAGTAGAGATTAAAAAGAGTTGCTCCGAATCACTACATATTCAAGTAACTCAGAATTTGCCAAAGCATTTGAGAATACTGCAGTTGCAGGAATGATAAATAACTCAGCTCCTGAGACTTCTACTGGCGTACAAGCAACGCTTAGCAAGAATATCGCAGCTTTAAAGCATCTAGCCCCCATAAGGGATTTTTCAATTAGACAGTGGTGTAATGACGAAGAAAACAAAAGCTGGTTATTTTTAACGGCACTTCCTAGCCAAAGAGCAACACTTAGCCCTTTATTATCTGCTTGGATTAGTGTGGCTTTAAAGTCATTAATGAGCAGAGATATAGGAAGCACAGTAGAGAATCTTTGGTTTATTATGGATGAGCTGCCTGCTCTTGGTAAAATCAATAGCTTAAATACAGCTCTTGCAGAAAGCAGAAAATATGGCGGATGCTTTGTTGCAGGTATTCAGAACATATTTCAGCTTGATAAAATATATGGCTCTGCTGCAGCTAATGATTTACTTGATTTGTTTAATTCAAAGTTCATTTTTCGTGTTGGCGATCAGCAAACAGCACATAGATCGGCAATGATGCTAGGTGAGCAAGAAATACGCAAAACCCAAGAAAGTCTATCGTATGGCTCAAACACCATAAGAGATGGTGTTAATATCAATACTATAGAACAAAAGAAGATGCAGGTATTACCTGCTGAAATCATGTCTCTACCTAACTTATCGTGTTTTGTAAAGTTAGCGGGACATTATCCGATTTCTAAATTGAAGATGAAATGGCAGAATTGACCCGAGCATGAAAGGCAAATTATATTCTTTGTTTAAACAATTTTTTTAATATCAGGTATGTATCATGCATCACTTAATTGATCAACTTAAATCTAAAAATAATATTTTCTATATAAGAGCACTAGTACCAATGATCGTGCTTTGTGTTTTATTAATTAGTAAGACAGTTTATGGATATGATACAAAATTAGAGCATTTATGTAAGGCTATCAGTAATAACAATATAGACCTCGTAAAACAGGCTCAACAAAAATCACAATATAATCAACGATGTATCCAAGAGCGTGAAACACCTTTGATATTAGCCATCAGCAACAATAATATTAAAGTAGTACAAATGCTATTAGATTTTGGAGTTGATATAGAACAAGAAGGACGATACGGTGGAGCAGCTCTATATAATGCTATTTGTCATGATACAAATATAGTGAAATTACTAATAAAGCATGGTGCAAATATAAATAAACGCCTATCTGAGGGTAGTAGAGAAACGCCTTTAATAAAAGCTACTAAGTGTTTTGAGAATGGTAGTATCGCTAACACAGAACATATTAAAATATTGCTTAAGTATGGAGCTGATATAAATGCGAAAGATGTAAATGGTATTACAGCATTAAAAATGGCTGAGATGCAAAATGATCAAAGTGCAATCAATTTATTACGTTCCTCTGGCAAAAAGTAATACGACTTAGAACCGATTTAGACAATCTTAACTTCTACAGCTGTAGAAGTTAAGATTTAAGGAGATCGTTAATTTCAGCGATAGACAAACCAGTAATACGAGAAACCTCAGGAATAGAGTAATTATTAGAAAGCATATTTTTAGCTACTTCTATAGTTTTTTCATGCTTTCCTTCATTTCTACCAATCTGCATGCCTTTAGCTTCTCCAATCTGCATGCCTTTTTCTACACCTTGTTGTTCCCAATGATGAGCTAAGCTAGTCATAAGTTTTTCTCCTTGTTCGGTATTAAGACGAGATTTTAATAATTTTTCTAACTCTATTTTATCAGATTTCTCAATCTTAATCAATGTATAGGTTAATATCAGTTCTAGGTAATCAATACCAATATTAAGTTTGGCAAATTCAGGTAATAGATCAGCTACCTCATACCATCTTTTAAGTAAGTCTCTTTCATGGATATGTTTCATGAAGAATTGTAGTATTCCTGCCCAAGCTTTCTTCTTTAATTCTTCATCAGGAATATCATGAACATTTACTACCTTATGGTCTTTAGTCCAAATATCTTGCATTAGTTCTTTATGCTGGCATAGATCCCAGATATTCTTTGGAGCATTATATTTCTTTTTGCCATTGTAGAACACTAATGGATATACAAAAGGCAGATGTTTAGATTTAGGATTAAGAGTTAAATGCCTTGATGCAATATCCGTCATATACTTAAATAGCCTAAAAGCCATGAAGTGATCAGGAGTACTTTGATGCTCTAGTAGAACCCAAAGATATCCAGTATTATCTTTAAACTTAGCTGAGAATAGGATATCAGATATAGAGTGCTTTAGATCTGCTTCAACAAAGCTTTCTTTCTCCATCTTCAGAGTATGAGAAGAGAACATAGCTTTAATTTCTTTTGGCAGATGCATCTCAAAGAACTCTTTGGCAACTAGTGGGTTCTCTAGAGCTTTGCGAATAAGAGCATCATGCCTTGGACGCTCGGAAGTGTTGTGACTATCCAAGTCTACTTGCTCATGGTGACGATTACTTGCTTTAGTGTCGGCTACGCTTACTTCGCTATAATCTTTTGGTATATTTTTGTTATTCATATTGAAAGATATTAACTGCTATTTACCAATTTTCTTATTATTTGTTCCGTCTATTTTTCCAATAGTCGGATAATGTAGCATTACACTGCTATTTTCAACATGCATCGGACCATCATGACGCATTTGAATTCTGCCCGGAAACTTCTTATATACAATATATGATGAAATACAGCAACTAGCTACTAACATTGCAAATGCTGCAGCACATATTATTAATTTCTTTTTAAAACTACCAGCCTCATATTCTGCCATATCGTAACCTGCATGTTTGCGTAGCGTCTCATAGTTAATATTTAACTGAATCGTCCGCTCACCCATTAATACAGAGCTACTATCTAATGTAGTATGCTCCTTAATTAGCGAGAGTCTATTTGATATTCTTCCGGCTATCTCCACTAACTTCTCATCGTGCTGAGCTGATTGCTCCTTAACTATAGTAATCTGCTCTTCTAACTGAGTTTTTCTCTCTTCCGACTTGCTAAAATTCTGCTCACGGACTAAAGCTCTAAGTTCGACCTTGCTTTCCGTAACTAACTTGCTCTCATCTTTCTTAGCAAAAATTAGTTTATTAAATTCCTTTGCATCTTCAGCAGATACCACGCTAGAGTAGCTATCACAAATAACTGAAGCGTAATCTCTTAAAACTTCTTTTTCTAATTTTAACTCCTCAAAGATTTCTTTAAGATTTTCAAAGGTACTTTCTTTTAAACAAATAGCGATGATTTTGCTTTGATGCTTGCTATCAAGCTCCTTGAAGTTAATGCATGCCTTACCATCAATATTAGTGATGCCTTTTATTGCTTTTGGCTCTAGGCTATCTTGTTTACTACTGTATGCACTCTCTGATTTCTCCTCTCTCGCTTCTTTTAAAATATTTTCAATAACATATTTAAAGCTATCTTGCACCTCGCTAAGAGCAATGCTATATGGATCAATCTTTAAATCTTTGATGTTTAAATCTAATTCAAAAGAAGTAGCAGCACTTGTATCGTCTAATTTGATACTCTTTAAATTAGTAGCCTGACTTAGAATTTTGCTATGTAATCTTGTAATATTACCAACAGCTTCGATATCTCTCTTCCATTCACGCATCTTACCGTGGCACTCAAAGACTCACCCCCGTGCTTCTAAATACTCCTTGATGATTAGCTGACTGCCTTCTAAAGTACCACCCTTTCCATAGTCTATTGCAAAGCTATTATTGGCTCTTCTGCTAACTGCAAGAGTTAAGCCGATTAGCCAGTTAGGTATCTCTTCCTTTACTTGAACTGTATATTCTTCCCCTGCAGAATTAATACGCGTCTCATCTCGCATCTCATAGCTGTTAATCTTGAACTGATTTCTAACTTTCTCTACATCACTATCAAGACGCTGATACACTATATTTTCAAGCTCCTCTGCGGACGCATGAAGCTTAACCTCTTCTCTATGACGTGACATGAGCACCAAAAACGCCTCATATCCAATAGAGCGGTCAAAATATACATGCATTCGGTCTACCGTCTCACCTTGTAACTTGTAACCAGTTAATGCGTATCCATGATTTAATTTAATCCTCCACTTATTATTTGCAGCGTCAGAAGCAGTATCAATATTTATTATATCCTTTGAGCCATCTGCTTTATGGACTAATATTTTAAGTAATCCGTCGCCATCACTCTCACCTTTACTACTCGCACCACCACTAAACGATTTAACCGAAGGCTTGACTGATAATATTGTTCCTACTTCTCCATTACTAATCCCGTATCTTAAACTATTCTCTTCAAATACTATTCGGTCGCCTTTCATCAGCGACAGCATTCGCCCGCCACTGCTAATTTGTACTTCAGTTCCCTTTAATGCTCCGCTATGCTTTAGCTCACTTCTTACTCTTGTGTTATCAGCTACCTTCTCGTTCGTATATGCTCCAATTGCTATACTTCTAATCGCTATTAAATCATCTCTCTTAAGATTATCTATCTGCTCAGTATATTCTTTAGCAAATGACGTAACTAAGCTAGTTTTAGCTTCCTGCTCATTATCCTTAATGTTAAATACGTCTAATTTTCTATATATCTCAATGGCTTCCTGCATGGCAAAGCGTCCCATAGCTCTCGTCGCCTGCCTGTACTCTACTCTTTCCTGTCTTCTTACTTCAGTAAGCTTAACTCCTCCTGCAATCTTACGTGCTTTGTTAAACGCTCCAGTCATACCAACAGCTGTAAACTGGTTGTTATCTCCAACAAGTACTAGCTTTGCCTTAGACCTTAAGACCTCGTGAGCTAGATAGTCCATATTAGCAAGCTCAATCATGCTTGCCTCATCAACGATCAATACAGTCTTACTATCAAGTACATCAGAACGTAAAAAGTTCAAAATCGAATCACAACCAATAGATTTTAAATATTCCTCCTCCTCATAATATTTGCTGCTTAAATCTATCTTAAAGTCGCCTCCTTTGGACTCTACGATTTTCTTACGTAGCAAACTCGTATTATCTGCCTTAATTCCAGCATTACGACTTAAAACCTTAGCAGATACACTACTTGGTCCAGTACCTACTACCTTAAATCCTGCCGCTTTGTACTGACGCACTATCTCTTTCATCACAAAAGTCTTACCAGCTCCGGGATTTCCTTCAAGTACACTAATATCAGAGCCACTACAGACTGAGAGGATTGCTTTGATTTGCTCATCACTAAATGCATGCTTCTTGCTGCCAAAAACATTAAGCTTTAAGCCTAAACCACTGCCTAGCTTATCATTAAACTTATTTTGTAGGTTTGCTCCTACTACATTTACTAAATCACCTATTTGTTCCTTAAGACTGTTTCTCTCTCCAATAGTGTTATCTAAAATATTCAGCTTATGTTCGCCTTTAGTATTTAACTCCTCTATAGCAGATACATAACGACGTTCTAGATTTACTCTTGATTTTAGGGAATATAGCGTTCTTCCCATCAAATCTTTCTGATCCATCAACTCTATCTTGTCAGATACAAGTAGCTGATTGTAAAGCCGTAAAAACTCCTCGCCATATTCCTTGTTTAAATGCTCGATAGCTGGGTTGTTAGTGGTCTCTTTTACTTGGCTACTATCTGTATTCTCTGCTCCACCTCCTGCCGCAGTTCCTACTGCATCATTCACTATATTTTGTTCTGTATTTCCATCACCTGCTTGCTCATTTACTAAGCCCTTACCAAATGCTCTAATAGCCTCTTGCTCTTTTGCAATATCACTTCCTTTTGATACTAAATGCACCATTAGAGCGTCAGATAATGCTATAGCTATATCTTCTTTAGTAAACACTGGTTTCGTGTACGAAATGCGACCAAATACTATTTCAGGACTCTCATATATCTTCTTTGCATTCTCAGCTATGATCTCTTTGTTTTTTGCTTCAAGCTCAGTTGCAGGCATATGATGAGCTGGTCCTATATGAAGCTTTGGTATTTGATCTATTCCAAGCGTTTCAAATGACTTAGCTGTTACTCTATATGGTAACCCTGCTTCCTCATATACTTTGTTGATTTCTATCTCGCACCTGTCCCGCAAAAAATATAAAAACTTCGTACTTTCTAATTCTCTATTTTTTGTTTTTCCAAGTACTACTTCGCCATTCTCTAATCGCTCTAATTTTCTAGTTAAATATTGAATATGTACATGTGGATTATCAGGATTATCGTAATGAATATTTACATCACATACAACTCCTCTTGCGACTATATACTCATTCACATATTTTTCTACCAAACTAATATTTAGTTCCTTACTTACTTCACGTGGTAGTGAAAATTCTATTTCTGATGCAGTCCTAGAATCCGCTCTTTTTCTCTTGCTTCTGCTCCGTTCCATAACTGTTCTCTATCTTGTAGCCATGCAGCGTCTTCAAAGCCTTCAGGCACAAATATCTTACTATATATCACTCCTTGCTTTTGTGTAAAATCAAAGGTTATACAGAAAGACAGAAGCTTAATCAAAAATTAATGAGAGCTGCAGCTACAGGAGATATAGAGGCAGTACAAAAGCTTGTGCTTCGTGGTGCTGATATATATTGTCGGGATCATCAAGGGGATACTGCATTATCACTTGCAGCAGGTAGCGGTTATTTAGATATTTTAGATATTTAAGTAGTTTGAAGAAAAGTGAGATCAGGTAGATTGTATTTAAATAGCGGTAATAATCATGAATAGCACTAATAGAGTTAAACGTGGCAGATTTATAACATTAGAAGGTGTAGATGGCAGTGGTAAATCCACACAATGCCGTATATTAAAGGAATATTTAATTTCTCGGGATATTCCTGTTATGTCAACTAGGGAGCCTGGAGGCACAGAAATTGCTGAGGAGATGCGAAGTATCTTGGTACATAGAGATTTACTGCCGATGTCGGAGTTATTGCAAGTGATGGCAGCACGCTATGATCATATTGTAAAAAAGATTCTTCCCGCAATAGAAGCGGGCTATACGGTGATATGCGATAGATTCATTGATTCTACGGTCGTGTATCAAGGTTTAGAGATTGATAGTGGTATGGAACTCGTATACAGCTTGCATAAAAAGCTTATGCCCTCTATAATGCCGGACATTACGTTTTTCATTGATATAGAACCAGTATTAGCGATGGAAAGAGTAAAAGTTCGTAATGGTAGTAACTATAGTAGCAGTAATTTGAGAAATAATAGATTTGATATTAAGGACTTAGATTATTACAAGAAGATCCATAATGGTTTTAGAACATTAGCTGATAAATACCTGAAACGCATAAAGACAATTAAGGTAACGGCTTTAAGTACACCAACACCAACACATAAGATTATCACGAGATATTATCAAGGTTTGGATTTAGGATATGCCAAACAAATATGAGAATAGCTAAAGTCATGAATTTGTAAAGTTGCTGTATACTCGCAATATGTAAGCGACAATATTCATAAGATAACAAAAGAGGAAAATCAATGTTTAAAATAAAAAATATTACAAAAAGCATCAAGCACATAAAGAAAATACTAACACCTAGTTCTCACAAAACGACATGTTCTAGCATAGTAGCATCGACATTTGATATGGAGACATCTAATAAAATTACCTCTGACTTTGGTTTTAGTAAAAAGTATGTTGTGAATAACAGTAAAGAGATAGATTGGGTAGGAATCAGGAAAGCAATATATAACAGATTTTCTGATGAGATCGATGCCACAAATATACAGAGCTTGGAGCAAGTTACGCCACTTGTTGCATCGAAACAACAAGGGTTTAGTGCTACGAATGTAAATATCAATTGGGCAGAGATTAGGGCATTAATATATAACAGGTTTGCGGATGAAATACATGCGTGGAGCAAGAAGCAGCATGGTGATATTATAAAATATAGTCCAGTGAGAGATGTGAATGAAGAACTGGAGATAATAAAAGAGCAGGGATATAGTTTTGCAAAACAAAAAGCTGCTTTAAAAAGGAGTATCACAGATAAATGGGACGAGATTGAGAGAATAAAATATTTGTCTCAGGACACATCATGGAATACCAAGAGTCAACAGAAGCTATTATCACATGATAATAGTATTATTGGTAGAATGAAATTCTTGTCTATTAAGGGTTACTTATCAAATTATGCTGGAGATGATGAGTTGTCACAATCCATCGATTCAGTAATCAAAATTAAAGATACATTGATCACAGAGTTTATGAATAGAGTCTATGATAAGCATATGCATGCTACAGCGGCTCGGCAAAATGTAGCGGAGGCAATAACATTTGACAGTTTAATAGATGAGCAAGAAGTGATGGTATTAGGAGAATAACAATAATAGTCAAATGTAAGACTTTAATATAACATTATTGAGTTGTTCTAGCTAATTAAGTATGTAATTTCTAGCTACTATATTAAAAGTATATACGGCGTAATATTTCTGTTTTAAGTTGTTACATACTTAATTAGCATTTAATAAGCAAAGATAAAGCAATAAATAATCAGTAGGAGAGAAAATTAAGAGGAGCAAAGAATGACAACAGCAATACACACACAACAAACATTTGAGCATATCGAACAGGGAACAGTCGACAATATCAAGGGTGATAATACGACTCATGATAGTACATCAGAATCCATCAAGAGTAACCGAATATTATCATTATCCGGAGGTGGAGTTAAGGGGATAGCGGAGCTAGTGGTGCTAGCTGAGATAGAAGAGCGAACAGGTAAATCTATATCAGAATTATTTCCTATTATTTCCGGTACTAGTGTAGGCGGTCTTATTGCGGGCTTGCTAACTATCCCAAAAGAGCAAGGCTCAAACATAGCTAAATATAGTGCAAAAGATGCTTTGAAGATATTTACAGACGCAGCACCGAAGATTTTTGAACATCATTGGTATGACGGAATAAAACAAATATTCACCCATAAGCATAGTCAAGGACCATTAAAGGAAATATTAGAGCAGCATTTGGCAGGATTAAGATTAGATGATACAACATCTAGATTAATAATCCCTGTCACTGATTTAGCAAGCAAAGATAAAGAGGTTAAGATATTTGATAGTCATGATTCTTATAGTCCGCATATAAGAGTTCAGGACGTGTTACTAGCAACCACTGCAGCACCAACATATTTTAAGCCTGTAACTAATCAAGAGCATATTAAGGGTTATGAGAATCAAGAGGATGCACTATATGCGTATGCAGATGGAGGGCTTGGGGCTAATAGACCGGCATATGAAGCACTCAAGATATTAAAGAACGGTCATAGTAGGGAAGAGAATGCCAAAATACTTGATGATACTATGGTATTATCACTTAACTTTGATAATGATCATAAGGCTAGCAGCTCCATACCTAAGATAGGATTTGATGGAGTAATAGGATGGCTTGTTAAAGGAAAGCTAGTTAGTCGTCTAATGCAAAGCAGTGAAGATAGCTCCACAGCAGAGGTAAGAGTAGGTTTACCGGGCGAGGATGAGTTTGTGGAGGTGAAGCTACCTATTACTAAAGAGACAAGTAGTTTAGATAATAGTAGCCTTAAAAACATAGAAGCATTAGTAGCGGTAGGTCGTAAATATATAGAGGAGCATACGGAGCAGTTACAAAAGCTATGTGATAATTTAGTAAAATATGTAGAGGTCGAGACTAAAGCTATGACTCATGAGAAAGCAGCAAAAGACGCGGGGGGAGCAATAGAACTTGGTTCAGGCTTAGATTTAGAGAATAGTAGTGATGACGATGCTATGATAAATAAGGAAGCTATAGCAAATAGTAATGAAGATGCTAATAAGAGCGATGGTGATGATGTTGTAAGTAACTCTATTATCACCAATGAAAATAGAGAGCAGATACTGGACGGTATCAAGCAGTATCTCACATCATTTGCAAATGATAACCCTGATTTACAGGAAAATATTGTTCAGTATTTAACTTCTGTGAATGATTATAGTAATCAGGAATTAGAGAAGCTAATACTGGATTTTGCAGAAGGGCAAAAGGTAGTGCAAGAAATGGAGCTACATGAGGCAGAGAGCGTACTTGCTCCTTATATGAGTTGCGGCATGGAAGCTAATCAAGAAGCTATGGAACTTGAAGGGATAGATGATGAGGTACAAAATCATGAGGTTTTGGCGTGAAGAAATACAGCAAGAGTACATAACATGAATAGCAATGTAAATGTTGACCTTGTGCCATTGCTGTTAAATGTCATATAGTTAACTCTAAGAGAAAGTAAGAAATGAAATAATGCATATAGTATGATGCTTTTAAATGATGGTAACCCAACAAGTATTAATCAAAAAAAAGAAACTGAGCCTACATTAAGTAGGCACAGAATATTTAATTGGTTTGACAATCTCCCTAAGATTTGCCAAGAGTTGTTTACGGATGCAGTACAGATTTCAGACAAAAGAAAGACAATATTTGGAAAATGGGATGGAAAGGAATAAAGATTGCCGAGTTTGGAGAAGAATATGGTCAAAAAACTTACTTGATACTTCAGGATGCAACAAGATCACTAACAACTATCACAAAGAAATATTTATATTCTTTATTAAATCGAAATAGTTTTATGCCACATGATTCAGAGTCAGTAACGTAAATTGATCATAAAATAGTAGTATATTACCATGAAATGTGGTAATATACTAAATATAGGGTTTTATTGTTCTTTAGCTTGGCAGTCCTGTTGAATATAAAAACAGTATATAGCTCTGCACTTTTAGTAAGGCAAGTTAAATTTAAAAAGGAGTATTATTATGAGTTATAATCAAGAAGGATACGAATTTAAAATAACACAAGCATTTAATTGTTTAAATGACGCAATAGCTTTAACATATTCATCAGTAAATCATTTCTTAGATATACCTAAGGTAATTAATAAATATGGAGTACTTGCTACTGTAGCTTTATCAAAAACAAAACAATTAAATCTTACTGATACAAAGTTAGAGAGTATAGTAAAAAATGGTTTTATTATATATGAGGTAGTAGAAACAATAATCAAGGCAAGTAATGCCATCACTAAAGATCAGCAACTGTTCAGTAAAGCTATAGATGATGGTTTAAATGCTGTAAATAAATTACAGGAGGCAGCGATTCATTTATCAGGTGCTTATGAGCCTCTTGCTGAATATGTAACATCATTCTTTGGTAGTAATGATCAACATGAACCTTTATTATTTGATACATATACGCCTAACTCAACAAGTGCTGTAAACGAAGGCTACCATCTGATAGGTAATAATGCTCAATTAATAGCGGTAGAAGTCTAATAGCACTATTGTTATTGAGCATCACTTTTTGTTAGAAGCAGATTTTAGCAATAAGCAATAAAGAAAGCATCGAAATGATTTAGTTATTTGCTAAATCAGCGGCATTGTTACCCGTCAGGTCCATATCATCATCAGATGATAAAAAATCTGAAATATCTAAAGAACTACAGCAAGAACTGCATAAAACGCTTGAAGAATCGCTAGACAGCTGATCCGAAGTAGATGAAATACCATCTGAATCATCCGAAGCATTGCTTGAGGTGTCGGGAGGATTGATTTCTAGTTCAATGGTTTCAAATGCCTCTTTATTAAATACACGAGTCTCATCCATTTTGCTATATACACCGCTTTTAGGAACGAGTGTTATCCCATCATATATACTCAGATCTGAAATAGTAATATGCTTATTTTTAGGCACATATAATATTATTGTGATTATTGTAACATGTATCAATGAGCTCATTGTTATTCATTATGAAGCTATCCGTAATTTTATTGCAAAAAAGGGCATTATAAGTAAAACTATAGAAATAGCAAGACCACTGTAGAGATTTTATATAATCTAAAGTCTTATTAGTAAATATCCAATCAAGAAGAAAACATATGGCCGCAAACATATTATTAGTATCAAAGGATCGCGAAAGAATTAGTCCGCTAGAGGCAAGATTATATAAAGAGTATTATACTGTATAGCAGAGAACTCTAGTCAGACCATGGCACATATAGCTAAATACAAAATTGATGTAATAATACTTGGAATCGATTTAGAGGAGGTAGACGGCATTAAGATTTGTACTAGATTAAAGCAGAATCCTTCTACTACTTATATACCTGTTGTCATGATAGCAGAAAAAGAGGATACTGATATAAGAATTCAAGCTTTTAATGCAGGTGCAGATGAATTAATAACATATCCAATTAATATTATAGTGTTTACTAGTTAGATTAACAGCATTATCAAGAACCAAGAAGTTAATAGATGAGCTGATGATAAGAAATAGTAGCAATATCATTCTTGGTGTAGCTGCTATGAGTATGGAAGAGGAAGCTGAGAGAAGTATAGCCGTAATTGGTGATAACGGCAACACACAAAGAATTAGTGATAATATTAATAATATCACTAAACATATATACAAATTTACTGGAGACGAAGAGGAGATTAAGGCATCAGACAAAGATATAGACCTAATACTTATCAGCTCTCTTTTATCAAACAAAATGCCCTCAGGAACTATTAAGCCTAATCTTGCATTTTCATTATTATTTAATGAATTTAAACAGTGTAAAACTCCTGTAATTTCAGCTGATCTAGTATTAAAACCATACAGCCCTGCATGCTCTGTCTTCATTTTACGACCAAAAGGCATATTGCTAATTACTACATCGTATTTTATCTTTATATTCTCTTTAGTAACAAAACCATCTTTAATAACATCTATTTGCTTTATAGTATCAGGGGTACCATAACTATTTTGTCTTACGATATTGCTATGTCCATCTCCTGCTAATATCATATTCATTTTAGCAATACGATACATCTTAGTGATTTCCCCGCCATAAACAGTCTGTTTTTTTAATCTTTGTATGTTTTCCGGTGTTCTTAAACTTAAATTATCGTAAATATGCTTATACGATGTAATAAGCATACCTCCAGTACCACAAAATGGATCGTAAACTTTCTCACCAAACTTGGGGTCTAGCAAATTGACCAAAGCAGTTACTATATGTCTTGGAGTGAAATACTCGCCAAAATCAGTATCAGCTCCTCCATAATTTCGTAGAAAATATTCAAAAGCATCACCTTTTATGTCACTATGCGTTGCTGATAAATGTAAATCATCTAATTTTGCTACAATAGTGTTCAAAATTGATGGTTTTACCAAAGTTTCAATAGGACTCAATACATCTCCACCATAAGCCTTTTGGAAATAATCAAAAGCTTAAATAATCAAAAGCTTGTGTATTGATAAAAGTCCATAAATCATCTCCCTTTTTTGCCTTTATTTTATCCCATGTGCACCAGTCCGGAAGCGAATGAATAAGACTATTAGTACCTACTAATTCTGTAATGACTTTTAAGAAAAGAAGATTGCAAAACAATTCAATTCGAGGCAATCCTCTACTTACTCCCGCATCCTTGAATTGATTGTTGATTTCTTTGAATATCGTTAGTAATTCGTCTCGACTTTTAATTACTTTCTCATCAATGCTAAAATATTCGTTCTTATCAATATATTCAATAGCTAACGATTGTTGAATAATCTTACTAATTTCTTCCTTGTCAAGAAAAAGTGGTTTCTGCATTTTAGTATGAAAAGTTTTAGCAAATATTCCATCTGTTGCTATAACAATAGGTGCATTAATAGCTTTAGCATAATTGTTACCTTGCTCTAAAGCTTGTGAAAGATTTGTATTAGGTCGCTTCGCTTCAATAACAATAAGGGGGTCATCACTATTATCACGATAAAGTGTATAATCAGGTCGCTTACTACCTAATGCTTTCCTCTGTTTTTCTGTTTTTGGATTTTGTTTGTAAACATTACGATTAGGTAAACTAGGATTGTCAATCCATTCAAGATTTTTAAGTTGTTCTTCAATTCGTGTTTCAACATCACGTTCATTTAATAATGGCATTTAAACACTTCCTTAAATTTGTAATTAATTTTATATCCTTCGCTAAGCCCTCTTATAACATGCGAGTAATTATTTCTAACCCAATCAGACATAAACCTTGTTGGCATTGTTAGGGTCAGGGTTTTTGTTTCCTTGCATTCTTTAGCCTCTGCTTTAGAAAACCAAGTCTCATCTACAGCTTCCCCTAGCTCTTCTCTTAAGCCTTTCCGTATTTGATTCCAGACGGTGTTTTCGTTAGTTGTATTCACAACGCTGTTACTAGCTGGAATATCAATAGGGGTATCATTTTCTACATTATCAAATACTGCAGTTTTAGGATAAATCATTTCATTGTTTACTCCTATTGCTATCTCTTTTTTCCCTCTACTCCTTTCAGCATATTCTACATCTTCAGGATTTACATCTCCTTCCAACACCGTAACGTAATAACCGTTAATTCCATATACTGCTTCTAGTTGCTCACTTAATGTTGCTATTTGTCGCTCGCTTAAAGCAAGTTGGTTTGGAACTAACGCAAGTATAAAGCTATTATCATTGTTTGTTTTAAACTCTACCTCCTTTAGTATTTCATATGCCACATTAGTACTAAATCTTCCGGCTATCTTCTTCCTTATCTGCATATCTTTACTGGTATCAAATGAGCTTTCTATTTGGTTTAAGTATTTCTCATATTCGAGTAAGTTTTTCTCTATTGCTCCTATATTACAGCTAAATCTAAATGTTGTATGATTTACTAAAGGTCCTTGATGCTTCTCATTCTTTAGAATCTTCTCCATGTAGCTTAAGAACGAAAATTTGTTCTTAAATCTCTTCTCAGGATATTTGATGTAGAGCTTCAGTAATAACTGATTCATAAAATTATTGCTAAATTCTCTACCAGCTCTAAAGTTAAGCGTATCTACATCTTGTTCAGAAAGTGGATAGAAATTCCTTAGTTCCTTATATTCAGATGTATTTTTGATGGTTCTTGCAGCGGATTCAGAGGTAGTATTAGAACAAGATGGTTTAGCCTTAATAGAACTTTTAAAAGAATTGTTATAAGATTCAGATGGAAACGAGCAAAGCTCGTTTTCCAAAAACTCTTCTTCAGATTTTACATCTATATAATCTATATTTTTATTAATATTATTATTTACTATAAAGTATTTAATATATAATTGACCAGAATCAGTGCAAGGAGGGTCATGTTTAGTGCATCCCTTTTCCGAAAAGGATTCTCGGACCCTATTTTTGCCTGTATCATTTTTCTGATCATTAGTGCGTATTGTTGTATTTGAGGTACTGATTAATAACTGAGTCTTATCAAATCGTTCTTCCTGCTCATCATATCCAATTTGTCCTTTTTGTTCATGAAGAGTACTATCATTAGTTATACGAAGTGCATTTACAAGAGATATTCTCCATAATGATTTATCAGCTCTGCTGTTATAATAATTATCATTTTTAATAACTATCTGACCCCTCTTAATAAGATTAGCTGTTTCTAGAGTCTGTAATGCCTTAGTAAGGCTATTTCTGTGTAATTTAAGTTCTTGTTGAAGTTCTTGATATGATGTAACAATAGAATTTGAATTTTGTGTTAAATAATCAACAGCGTTGCCATAATCATATCTACTACCAAAACAGTTATAATCGTACTTACAAACCGAAGATTTATACATCTTTGTGAAAAGATGTAATAATACAACTTTAGATGTTGCAGAAATGTTACAATTAGAATTTAATTCTTTTAAGAACTTATAAGGTACTCTAATAAACATCTTAGTTTTTGCAAGATGTTGTCTCTTACCTTCTAATGTAGGTATGAATGTTTTATCTATAGAATCTAGATTATCTGACTGAGAATGATTAGTACTCTGAGTCTCTATATCACTATCAGAATTTAAATTAAATCTATCAGGTTCATATTTAAGATCACTAAAAACATGATCAGGAATAGTAGTAGTAATAGTATTACGATTATTCTGTCCCTGATCGTTCTTATCTCTATATATAATGAAATATCCTTTATCTTCTAGGGATTTCTGTAATATAAACACTTTAGATTTAGAACAAGAAAGTCTCTCAGCCCAGCTTGTAGCAGGAAGAGCTATAGATCTATTACGTCCTTTAGATGAGTTAATACAGATAAGAGAATCAGCTAAGATAAAATACATCTTCTCAAGGGAAGATAACCTAGAGCATGATAATATGTGAGATAAGACACATCCAGTTATTGGGATGTATGATTGTGGTTGATTCTTTGTGGTATCATGGAACCCATGTATACCTATATTTTCACTTGGTAACCCAAGTGGATAAAATAATTGCATTTTATGCTCCTTTTATGGAGCTAAGTACCTGAAACCTTTGACTTTTTTGTAAAAAAATGATACACATAAAAATGTAGATAGCAAAATGTTGGATGCATTTTATTTAAAATATCTTCATTCTTGTGGGTGTTGGGTTTCTATCTATTTAGAAACTTAACTCCTATATTTTACTCCTTCCGCTTTTGTAGTTTAATGGATGCTAATTTTTCCATTATAGCACTAGTAATCCAAATAGATCTATCTTGATTTTCCTGAGCCCTATAATGGTCTAATTCTATTAACAACCTTTCTGGTATATTGACTGAAATTTTAATTTTCCCATCAGAAGTAGATTTTTTGTTCACTTAGATATATCACTTTAGTTATAAACTTTAATAAAAAATACAACAGATATTTTTACAATGCAATATAAAATATTATTTATTTATATTTTTTGTAATATTTTAAAAAACTTTTTATAATATAAATATTACCTATGTATTACACATGTAATATTTACATTGTTATGAGGAAGAATTAATATAACTAGTTAATTTTTTTATATTAGTATCTAAATTATCTGATATGAAATTAATCAAACCCCTAATAACTTCGGAATCTGAATATGTTTTTCTATGATTATAATGATTCACAGCTTTAATAATTTTTATAAGGTTTTCTGCATCTAGCTGTCTTAAACGAAAGGTTTTTGTTTTATAATGAGTTGTTTTATTATTGGATGAGGTAATAAATCCACTTTTTTCTATAGGTTTTTCTGAAATTATTTTTGCAACAGTTTTTGAAAGCTTACTTTCTACTAACGGATTTATTTTAGATTTATGCATAATGTATTACCTCGTCCACTAATAAGCTAAAATCTTGTGCACCTTTTGAGGAACTATTAAATATTTGTATAGGAAGATTATTAATTTGTGCTTGGTTAATAGCTTCATTTTTTCTAATAATAGTCGTTAATAAATGTTCATCTAAAGCTTTTAACTGTTCATTAATATATCTATTAGTTTGAGAATTTTTTTGTTCATACAAATTTTTTAGAATAAAAAATTTGTAATCGTGATCCTCTTTGATTTCCTGAATCGCTGTTAATAAATCAGCCATTCCATCTAGCGAATACCTGCCATAATTTGTAGGAATAATTATTGAATTTGCACAATATATGGCATTTACGGCTAATATCCCTAGTGTTGGTGGACAATCTAGAATTATATAATCATAATCTTTTTTTATAGTGTTTAAATGATTTTGTAATATTCTTTCTCTGTAAACAGTACTACTAATTTGCTCAATAACAGTTGCAAGTTTTATATTAGAAGGAATAATTTTGAGATTATTTAATTTTTCATTATGCACTATTGCTTCTAATATTAAATTATTAATATCTATCTTTTTATTAATAAAAGCAGTGGCAATCGTTTTATCGTATAAAATTGTTTCTGGGCAATATATACAACTGGAATGAGCCTGAGGATCAAGGTCTATCAGTAATACTCGCGATGTTTTTTTATATAAACCAAAGGAAAGATTAACAGCAATAGTAGATTTACCTACACCACCTTTTTGATTTATTATTGCAATAATTTTAGAGGACATACACAATCTCCATGTGATACAATTGTAATACACACGTACCACGAAATAAAATTATTGTCTATATAATAATTAGTGATCGATATACAAGTGTGATACATCAGTAATAATATAAACTAGTAAAACGTGTTACATTAATAATACATACGTATTACAATTGTAATACGTTTTATGAAAAAGTTATTGTTTGGTTGTAGGATATCGTTCTATCATATCGTCTACAGAGACATTAAAATAATCAGCAAGTGCGATAATAACATTAGTGCTAAGCATTTTATAAGGAGAGTTTGCTTTTAAAAAACAATGTATTATTTTTTTACTAAAACCAATATTTTTGCTTAATAAATAAGGTGATATATTATCTTGAGATAATTTTGCTTTTAAAAAATTACAGAGATTAGAATTTATGTCATTTAAGTCTGGATTATTAAAAGATACTATTAAATTTATTGAAGGTAAAAATTTGCGTCTACCCACTACTTGATCAACCGCACAATTAAAATAATTTGCTATTTTCACAATAGTGATAAAATCTGGATTTGGACTCATAGAATGATAAGATTAGAAAGTGTTGAATATGGAATGCCGGTTGTAATGCAGAATTCTTTACGACTAATATCAATATTATCTATATTCTTATATAGAAATTTTTTTATATTATTAGAAACGTTCATGATCCTCAGTAAATATGTTTATAAAAAACGTAAAAATTACGTTTTACTTTCTTGACATACTAAAATATATTTTAATAAAGTGAGTTATGAGGGGCTTTGTTTCGGAAGGGTATTAAAAGCATCTATAAAGTATAGAGGGAATGATATATAATGTTCTGAATTAGATAAGTTATAAATTTAGAATGCCATACAAAGAAAGAGCAAAAACAGGTTTACCAAGAAATGTAGATAAACCAAAATATAAAGTAACCAACTGGTCGCAATATAACAAGAGTTTAAGACAAAGAGGGATGATCAGCCTGTATTTTCCTGAAGGCGATTTAGAGTCTTTATTCATTAATGTCGAACCTTACGTAGAGGGAGAATCTGGGAGGGCAACGACATACCAAGTACCATATATACAACTAATTTATACATTATATCGTTTATTTGGTTTCGGACAGCGTCAAATAACAGGTTACTTGTGGTTTATTTTCGCAGACTCTATTAGAGGTCAAACAGTTTTGCAATAAACTTGCTGGTCGTATCAAGAATGGCAGAGCTATATCTCTGATAATAGATAGCACAGGTCTTAGATTTAATACAGCTAGTAACTGGTATGCAACGAAATACAATAAAGTCTGTAAGAATAAGCCATGGCAGAAAATGCATATTTCTATAGATCCTGCAATGAATATTCATAATGTTGAGATTACTGATTGCCATACTGCTGATATAGAGATGTTAGAGTCCTTAATACCAGAGAATATATCAGAGCAGATAGAGTAATTGGTGATGGTGCTTACTGTTAGTAGGAGGAGTTGAGAAATTGAGTAATCGTGGTATTACGCCAGTAATTCCTCCTCCTCGTAATGCTAAAATATATGGTCAAGATAACACCATATATTTCACAAAGCTTGATACAAACGAATTTTTCAGGTCTCGTCTGTACTCACGTATTTTTATACGCCGTGTAGACTCACCTTTAACTTCATCTTGTCTGAAACTTTGTAAAATATGCTGTATAGTGAGATACAAATCTAAAATTTATAGGAGGGATTAATGATTACAATAAATACAAAACAAATTGCTCATATGGTAGTACAAGTTAGGGCAAAGCAGTTGGCTACAAAATCTACTCAGGATAAATTATCAAAAATTATTACTGAATATCGTCAAGACCACCCTGATGTTTCTGATA
>CP000054.1 GCA_000012145.1 Rickettsia felis URRWXCal2 | reverse complement strand
AGGAGTTAGAACAGCAATTTTTACAAAAAATTTCTGAAAATTATTGTACTAGTATATCAATAAATGATTACTTAAAGACTCAAGATTTAAATAAGATAGGATTCCCTATAAAGAGTAACAAAACTCATCTACAACTTAATATGGCTAAAGGATGGATTAAGGAGCAAGAAGAAAGCTTAATAACACAAATATTAGCGGGTAAATTTTATCACAACTTATCTAATGAGATTCCTTGTGATAGTCTGCCAGTTTTACAATCACCGAGTAATACCCAATATTGGGGTAACGAAAATCCTTCTGTTAGTTCAGTATTACTTGCTGATATTGTTGCTAGTTGTAATAAGAAGCAAGATAATCTAGCTGGAGCTGCCACTTTCTTTCCTTTTATAGATAGTAGCTATGCATTACCTGATAGTATTGTTCCCGCATCATATTCGTTTGCTACTAAAAATGGTATGACACTTTTTGGTGATTATCAGTATGGTGCCCATCGTTATTTTAAGGAACAATTAGTGTTTGGTCCTGAGGATTGTTCTACTGCGGTAGGTAAAGCAACTTATCTGACTACCGATCAAATTAAAGATATAAATACTACCAACATGCAAGCAGCGTATGAGGCCAGTATAGAAACAGGGAGCCCAGACCCTAAATATCACTATCAAGCGGTAACTTTTTTAAGTGGTGATATTCAAGATAGCCAGTTGAGATTAATTCAAGAAGGTGATATTTATCTTGTAAAGGGTCACACAGCTCTTATTGCTACCAAACCTGATAGTAGAAGTACAATTACTACTATACAGTTTAATAGAGATATAGACTCGGCTGAAAATAAAATATTAGGAGGTGGTACATATGATTATAATTTATGTGATAAAGCTAAAGAAATAAAAACTGGTATTTATATTTTACGTCCTACTACTGTACAACCTTTACATAAATCTTATTCTTTGGGTGAATTGTTGAATCAAATTGACTCAAAATATTTAACTCTTTTTCCTGATGGTCCTACAAATATTTCAGGAGATTGTAGAATATTTCTTGAGGACAATACTACAAACATAGTTGGAGACACTGGTTATAGTACTGGACAGTTTTAGAGAGGCCAGGAAAAAGAAAGGCGTGAGTAAAGGGAAATGAAGTAGTATAGCCAATCCTAAATAAAGTGGCTATAAAATATCATCTAGTCCCTTGGTCACGGGATCTAGAAAACCTTTGGAAAAAAACTGGATTCCATGATCGTAGCTATGGAATGATACTGAATCTTTGTATCAAAAGAATACTACAAAACACTCAATGCAGCGTAACCACTTTATTTAGGATTGGCTATACCTGTGTTGAGAGAGGCTTTGTTCGGAAGGGTATGTATTGTGATCTTTTGGACGTAATTATCCTATTTTGGAACCGTCAAGTTAAGTAAAATAGTGTCAAAAAGAGCTATATTTAGCTGAATTTCTTTACATAATCGTCTATTTGATTTTATTACCATATTAAGTAACTTATTATTTGCATCCTAAAAAATAATACAGGATCAATTGATGGACGTCCATAATTAGCACAATAACGATTTTTAGTTATTTCATAGATAAAAGAAAATTCTAAGAGCCAGTCACGTAAAACATTTGAGGCTTCCAAACTTATAAAATTATAGGAATAATCCAATCATAACTAACCTTAAAAGTTATAGTTATTAATCTATATTAATAACTTATAGATGCATCATTATCAAAATAATACAACTTAACTTAAAAAACATAACTGTAATGAATGTTTTACGTGACTGCCTCTAATTCTTTAGCTTCATGAATCCTATGATCATTAGGTATCATGTGCCTTAAGCTAAGGCTATTACATCTCACACTTTGATCAAGCTTATAACCTTGCATCTTTATATCTTCATTTAAACATAAAAATACAGCTTATTCCTTAGATTAACTCTCTTCTACTTCTTTTTATAACTTTTTCAACAGCCCGAAGATTTGATCTTACATATTATACTTCCTGTGCAAGATAGCGATATATTGAGGCTTTTGATAAATTGAATTCTTGCATCAGGTTTTTGATTTTAATACCTTGTTTTCGTTTTTCTTTAAGATCATTTAATTGTTGCTTTGTTAAGTATTGTTTCTTCCCAAACTGTATACCTCGCTCTTTTGCTTTTAGGATTCCATCTATTTGCCTCTCGGCTCTAATCTCAGTTTCAAATTGTCCGATCGCTCCTAACACATTAAATATTAACCGACCAGTCGCATCTTTAGTATCGATATTTTGATCTAAAACTTTCAGAGCCACAGATTTCTGATTTAAAATCTCGGCTATTTTGCATAGATGTGCAGTAGAGCGTGCTAACCTATCTAATTTTGTAACAATAAAGATATCGCCCTCACGTACATAATCCAGTGCATTTTTTAATGCACTTCTTGTTCCATCAAGACCGGATTTCTTTTCTTGAAATATTTTATCACAATCTTTTAATTTATCTAATTGGATGCTGAGTAATTGACCTAATGAACTAACGCGTGCATATCCAACTTTTGCCATAATAATATCTCATAGTTTAAGAGAATTATATAATGAGACATTAATTGAGACAAGTATTTTATTAGTCTCATAAAGTATACTTTATGAGACTAAACTTAAATCACGCAATTAGTAAAAATTTTTACTATGTATAAAAGTAGTGTTTAATGATCAAAATGTTCGTTGGCATTGTCTCCTAGTGGAGTCACAGACGGTTCTATATCATTAGTTATATTTTGGGTCATTTCTAATACATTGTGGTATGTTATGCGATAGAGATATCATGTCTTGAATAATTTGTTGATAATTTGTATCATCATTATGCAGGTTAACTAATCTTGCATTGTGATACTCTGTGATTGCTTCTTCATCCATTGAAAGACTCGATAATATATCACCTTTCATTAAGGTATGTATCTGGATCACTAGGATTGAATGAGATAGCTTTATCATACTCTTGAATAGCTTTTGTGACGTTCATAAACAAATCGCCATTAATTTTGTATTGTTTTAATTGTTGTACATCATCATTATTATTCATCTTATTTACACCTTTTAAGTTAAATTATTTTTATAACCTCTCGATTTTCTGATTCTAGCGATACGCTTAATATGCATATCAATCTCATTTTGAGAATTACAATGAATCACTTTGTAATTCCCTCTATTAGCATACAAGGACCCCCAACTACATATAATATCGGTAGTGCAAAATAAATTAGCCTGAGTAGTTAATCTATAATATTTATGATCTTTAGTCCAATAATAGTCTATGCTCATTCCTTATTACTAAAATCGCTTTAGTTCTGAAATTATAGTATACATTATCAAGCATACTGTAAGTAAAATAATAGGCATAACGCATATAGCAAGTAACATTAATATTAACAATATTATGCCTGAATGTACGATTTGCATATATTCATTATTATTTAAGATATCTACACAACGTACTGAAATAATTTTACTTTGAACATTCCATATTTTAATGGTAGATTCTGTATTCAAAAAACAGCATTGAATATATGCTAATAAGCTATCCCAATTATAATGCTGCAACTTAAGTATGACGGCATAGCACAATATACATAAATCTTGTTTATCTATAGTTTTTAGTTTCAATATAAACTCATTCCTTGACCAATATCCCTTTTCGGATGAAGAAAAGTTTTTTTTATAACTATAACCTAATTTATTAGGCAATCTTGATATTGTACTTGTAGATACTTTTTGACTTCAGTTATTAGCTAGCTCCATGGTGGTTTTATCAAAATTTAATTCTATAAATTTTTTAAATCCCTCTATGTCTCTTATTATTCTACGATGTCCTGTATGATAACCACTTTTTGCTTTGACATCCCCAGTTTGTTTCTTTAATTCTTTCCACTCTATTATAGTCTTCCTACTAATAGAGTATATCTCAGAAGTCTCTTTTATTGTTTTACCTTCTGTTAAACTTTTTATTACTCGTATTCTTAAATCGTATGAATATGCCTTTGCCATAAGTTTTTCATTTAGTATAATCCAACTCATACTATAAGTCACTACCTTATCGCATTAAGCTATAGAAGGAGAAAAAGCCGCTATAGCTGCATCTAGGATATTACCTGACTATAACGTAGTATCATGGATGGGCGGCAGTAACGCTGCTGATAGAGTCAATTGGAGTCAGCTTCAGTTTCAGTGGCGGGATGCAATAATATGGCCTGATAATGATCAGCCAGGCTTTAAAGCAGCAGAGGTGATAAAGGACAAGATTAACAAGGCAAATGAGCATATAGGTTTTGTAAGCGTAGTTGATCCAAGAAGACTACAATTTGGCGGCAGTACTCACAAAGACTTATTGCCTGAGAAGTGGGATCAAGAAAAATCAAGTCATTATATTAAATATTTAGAGGCGACAGGTAAGGGCGGCGTAGCACATGATTATTTAAAATATGACTCAATAATGTATCAAGATATATTAACTAGTCTTGCGATGCGTGACGAGCGTTTAAGCAAAAGTATCAAGGAGTTAAGTGATAGCAACAATACTTCTGATATTGAGACTATAGAGCATCGAACTAAGTTAATAGATGATACGCAAAATCTATACGAGAAAAAAGCGTTAGAATATAGCGGTATCGCAGGTACAAATGTAGTATACAGAGGTCATTTGGAACTGATGGTGAAAAACTATGGTGAATCACATGAGAAAGTAACATGATACAGAAACATTGTTCGTGACGTATCTATCCTACATTCAGCTCAGCTTGGCATGAATATCAATGATGTACCTGATAGTCACCACAAAGAGATAGCACGAGACGTGTATAGTACTATCTCAGAGTATAGTAATAGATACGCACTAGATGCTACTGACAAAAATAAGATTGCAAATTCAGTATATGAAGCACATTGCACGCTTAAAGCGTGGCAGCAAAGATCGTATGCACAAGTTGCTACTAGCTACACAGTCTATCAGGACCGACAGAAATACCTAGAACATAAAAGACTTGCTGATATAGAAAGAGAATCGGAGCGTAAGACCTTAATAGAACATACGCAGCAAATCAAACATGAGATATTGGTAGCAAAAACAGTATCCGAGATATTTGTAGCTTTAGAGAAAGATCAAAAGTTCTTTATAGAACAAAATGGCAATATTAAATATACAACATTTAATTATAAATTTGTGGATCTAGTGGAACAAGCTCTTGAATACAAGGAACAAGAACTTTTACCTCAATTAAAAGATGCAGCAGCAGAAGCAGAACAGCATGGGGTGTTCAGTACACAAGACATATTAGCAGAGCTTAAAGGTAGTAAGGACTTAGCAGAGACATATAAGCACTTTGATAGCAGTTTAGAGCGTCATCATTTAGAAACTCAGCATCAGCAGATCAGAAAAGATAAAGTAGATGCTAAAACTACCGATGAAATGTTAACTACAATTCGCCGTGAACATGAGTTCTTTAAGTCTCTTAATGGCAAGCTTAAATATGCAGGGCAGTATGATAGCAGTGTATTATCTGCGATCTCGAATGCTAAGTCTATAGAGCAAGATAAGCTTATTACAAATATGCATAATATGGTAGTATATGCTAAGAAACATGGTATATTAAATGATCACGAGATACTAAATCAATTTAACTCTAATGATAGTCAAAATGTTCTTAAGAATTTAAGTAAAACATGTGAGAAACATTATATGGATCGCCATAATGAGAATATTAAGCAGCTATTAGATGATGAGCATGTGATAATAGGATCTAAGAAATATTCCTGTCCGCTTAAATATATGAAGCATGAGATGCAGAATGATATACCAAGCTTTATAGATGAGAAGCAAATAGCTGCAACCTTTGCAAAAGTAAAAGCAGAAGTTAAAGAGCTACGCCTAGAAAGAGAGTTAGAACATACAATGACGATGAGATTTTAAGGGTTTACAAGCATGACTAATGAAGAGCATAATCAGAGGCAACAGCAAACAGACGTAAGTACAAATGGCGATGCTAATGATACTACTGCCGAGCGTCCAAGGCATGATGAGCTATTTAAAAAGGTCATGAGTGAGCCTGTAGCTGCTCGTGAGTTTTTAGAGCATTATTTGCCAGCGTCGTTTAAGAACAAGATTAATCTTAATAGTATTAAAATAGAAAAGGAAAGTTTTGTTACTGAGGATTTACGCAAAAGATTTAGTGATGTCGTTTATTCTGTTTCTTTAAACAAGAATAATATTAAAGATAGTACTACTGGAAGTGCCAATAATGACAAAGCGTACGTTTACGTTCTGATCGAGCACCAGTCTAGTAGCGATTACTGGATAGCTTTTAGACTTTGGCAATATATGCTTCTTTTATGCAAAAGACATAAGGACGCCAATAAAAATAAAAGTAATGCTGCAGCAGAAAAAGATAATAAACTACCTCTAATATGTCCTATAGTAGTATACGCAAATGATAAGCTGTATAATGCTCCAAGGAGCTTTTGGGAGTTATTTGAAGATTGCAAGACTGCTAAGGAAATGATGGGCGGCGAGTATTTACTTGTAGACTTACAAAAACAAAGTGATGATGAGATAGAGCAAAAGAAGCATCTTGGTATGATAGAGTATATGCTTAAACATATCAAAGCTCGTGATATCTTAAATCTCTGGCAAAGTCTACTTGAGAAGTTTGAAAGTAGTATTGAAATAGATAAGGAAAATGGCTACATTTACATTAAGTGGTTATTATGGTATAGTGACGCTAAGGTATCTGAAGATAAACAAGTAGAGCTAGCTAAGATCATAGCAAAACACTTAAATAAAGCAGATCAAGAGGGACTTATGAGAACTATTGCTGATAAATATATTGATGAAGGCGTACAAAAAGGAATGGTCCAAGGCATGCAGATTGGTAGAAATGAGGGCATGCAGATCGGGGAAGCAAGAGGAATGCAAATCGGGGAAGCTAAAAGAACTATGGAAGTAGCTAAAAATATGCTTAATGCTGGTTCTGATATTTCTTTTATCTCTAAAGTCACAGGACTTTCTATCTCTGAGCTCAACCAACTTCTCAAGTCCTAACCCCTAAGTACAAAGGGATATCCCTTTGACCTAGGTACTCGGAATCTATTTCTTTTTTGTCAGTAGGACGAAAAAATTGGCTTTTTGCTGGATCAGACAGTGGCGGTCATACTGCCTCTATTATTTATTCCATTATCAAAACTGCTAAATTAAATCACATCAATCTTTGGAAATATTTACAAAAAGTACTTGCAATAATTCAGGATTATAGAGCTAATAAAGTTGAAGATCTCCTTCCCTGGAATATTTTACTAGATTAAACTTATAAATCTATACCGCCTTTACCAGACGCTTACGATCCTAATCTCATGGAGATTAATGGTAAAAAAGCTAAAATATATTACAGTGATAGTGCTTCGGCAGATGGGCCAGATTATGCTATTATAGATATTTCTAGTAAGAAGGCTAAATATAAAAAAGCTACATATGACACTTCAAACCCCTCTAGCTCACATTCTGACGATCACGAAAGAATGGAGTTAATAAATTCAAGTGATAACTCTATACAAGATAACATTAATGTCATATCTTATAGTATTGTTAGTGCTGCGGCAAACAAAACAGATTATATAAATACGTCTAGTAAAAGAGACAGATAAAAAATCTATACATGATACTTTAAATAACGCTACTTCTCACTCTCACATTTACGCAAATCCGATAAAGGATTCAAATATTTTAACGAATGGCAAAATATTATTATAGAGCAAGAAGAAGCAGCCCTGCGAAAATTAAATAAAAAATTAGCTCAAGAAAATGAATGGTTAAATGCAGGTGTTACAGCTAGACGTAAGCGTAACCAGAAAAGGCTTGCTCAGCTAAAAGCTTTAAGGGAAATAACAAGAGAACATGCTGCAAAACTAGCTCGTTCAAAACAAAGAGTGCAAGCTAAACAAATGGTATGGATCTTCTGATATACAGAATGAAAAGCAGTTGCTAATCTTCTAGAGTTAATTTAAATATATTAAAACAACTAATTCAGGAGGTTCATATGGAAGTTACCACAATTGGTTGGTATAGATATTGCAAAAAGAATTTTTCAAATTCATGGTGTAGATAAAAATGGTAATACGGTATTAAAGAAAAAATTGATGAGAGAACAGATTTTAACATTTATGGCTAATTTGCCAAAATGTTTAGTGGGGACGGAAGCTTGTGGTGGAGCTAGTTGGGCAAGAGAAATAACTAAATTGGATCATACAGTAAAACTGATGGCACCACAATTTGTCAAACCGTATGTCAAAACTAATAAAAACGATCAAGCTGATGCTGAAGCTATATGTGAAGCAGTAGCAGACCAAATATGAGGTTTGTACCAATTAAAACTGTAGAACAACAAGATATTTTATCAATTCATAGAGTAAGAGAGAGATTGATAAAAAATCGTACGGCACTTGCTAATGAAATTAGGGGTCTACTACATGAATTTGGTTTTATTATTCCTCAAGGGATAAATAAGGTTATGACAAAATTAACCGAAATTTTAGATGAAGGAAATTTAAGCCAGCTAGGTTATCAAACATTTAGTGAACTGAAAGAGGAGTTTTTGGATAATAATAAAAAAATAAAAGAGATAGAAAAAAGATTAAAAATAATCACTAGCAACCTAACTCAATATCAACGATTAACAACTATACCTGGTCTTGGTTTAATTACTGCTACTGCTTTAATAGCATCAATAGGTAGTGCTACAAATTTTGACAATGGCAGGCAATTATCGGCATGGCTAGGATTAGTGCCAAGACAACATTCAAGTGGTGGAAAAGATAAGCTGTTTGGAATTAGCAAGCGAGGTGATGTATACTTACGCACTTTATTAATTCAGGGGGCTAGAGCTGTACTAAATGCCAAGATAAGATTCACATCGGAAGAACAGAAATCTAAAAAAGATTTTAGCAAATTTACGCAATGGATGTTTAATTTATCTGAGCGAAGTGGTCATAATAAAACAACAGTTGCCATAGCTAATAAATTGGCAAGAGTTGTGTTTGCCGTACTCAGATCAGGAGATGATTATGTGGAGAGTAAAGTTTGCAGCTAAAGAGTGTGTAGCAACAGAACTATTATAATTAACATAAATAGTGATTTATAGCTAAACCACTACACTATAATAAAATGGTTATACCTTTTTGGTATATTAATATAATAATCAGTATTTAGAAATTATTCTTCATAACTGGTTTATAGTGGTTTAGCTATATATAATGAATAGGTAAACAAAAAGAATATGCAAGAGATTCCAATCTGGAATATGCGTGAGATAATAATATTGATGGTAAATAAGACAAACCTTAGCTTACAAAAAAACTGATTTTTTCAGTGGCTCGTTGAGAAGCCGATGGACTAACGTTATTTTTTTCTTGCATTCTACAGGAGGTCCATACATGAAAAATCTAACCAAAATAATATACTGCTATAGTAAAAATATTACTGTCTACTAATCGGTATAATATACTGTTTTACAGCTTCATACATCTTCCGTGCCTTAAGAATATCTTTTGACCAAAAACAATATTTCAGGTAGAGTTAAATTAAATCCACTAACCTTTCAAATTTTCGAAAAATGAAATCACAATATCAGAACTTTCAGAAACATCTAAACGGAAAATACAGTAATCAAGAAGCTATATTAAATGCAAACGCAAGCAGTGCCATAACAGAAGAGGCACTAAATCAAGACAATAGGATTTGTTACAAAAAAAGAAGGGAAGAATTAAATATTAGAGTTAAGGGCTTATTAGAGAAAAAGAAACAAATAGTAAAAACTAAAGTGCAGAAATAAAACTGATAGGATAATTTATGAATATTTTTTCGTTAGATACGTTTTCGTATGGAATTATAATGGGGTATTACGGACCAGTATGGTCTAATGAAGTACTAATTGAATATGCTGATTTTTGTAAGAAATACGGGTATAAATATTTTATCTATGCACCAAAGATGGATAAGTTGTTACGTGATAATTGGAATATATTTTTTACTGAATCACGTGTTCAGGAATTAAAAAATATCCGTGATACTTTTGAAGAAAAAGGTGTAGCTTTCGGTATTGGATTGAGTCCACTAGGGCTTAATAACTTAAAAGATATAGAGAAAGTAGAAAAAGTACTACAACAGAAAATCACTCAAATCAATAATATTAATCCTACTATTCTAGGTATATTTTTCGATGATATCAATAAAGACTCAATTGTTCCTGACTTGGGAGTGGGGCAAGTACAGGTTGCTGAGTACATCGCACAAAGAAGTAATGCCCAGAATTTTGCCTCTGTTCCAAGCTATTACAGTAATGATCAAATTTTACAACGTGTGTTAGGACCAACTCCTGAAAGTTATTTTGCTGATTTTAGTCAGTTAGATCAAAAGTTTTCTATATTTTGGACTGGAGAACATATTATGAGTGATGGTTATTCTCAAAAAGAATTAGATAATATTTCTAATAAACTAGGACGTAAGGTATTAATATGGGATAATTATCCAGTTAATGATCCGACTTACCTAAAGGATCATTTGCGTATTTCAGGTATAGATAGACCTCAGGAGCTTTCTTCTTGGACTCCATCGATAGCTTTTAATCCTATGATACAACCAAATATGTCAAAAATTCCGTTATCTACAGCTCAATGTTTATTTTCTTCAGAGAAATATAATAAGCGTGAAATATATATAGAAAAACTTATAGAACTATGTGGAAAAGATTTAGCACAAGCTATAGATCAAAACTTACCATATTTTGAATTAAATGGTATTAATCGAACTGAAACATCAAATATCAAACGTATGAAAGAGCTATTCTCCTTGTTTGCTGAGATAAACGAACAGCAATATACGCATGAAATTATCAAGTTATTGGGGGGATCACAAGAAATATAAAGTTAAATGAAAATTCAAGGACTAAGTAGAACGAAACCTATAAATTTTCACAGGCACTAGTACAGAGGAGTCGTTTAATCTAGATAATAAGATTTGCTACAAGAGCCGTAGAGAAGAGTTAAAAGCATCATAGAGCAAAAGAAGCAAGTAGTAAGTACAAAAAATTAAATTAATTAAGAAATACAGATGGAAAGTAGAATATACTACTTTCTAACAAAGAATAGTTAGGATTTAAGTTTAAGAAGATTGTTGAGCTCTTGAATAGATAGTCCTGTAACTTTAGATATAAAATGTAGAAGTCAAGATTTGATCTTACAGATGCTATAAATTTTGTACCTGATTGTCAGTTAAATTTTGACTGTCAGACGAGTATTCAAGATACAAGATCTCATTATTTGGCTCTGTCCAAATAAGTGTGTAAATTTCTCAAAGGTTATATAAAAGAAAATATAACAAAAAGAGGGATTACAATGCCACAGAAACAAAATGCTGCAATGAATCAAGCGATAGATTTATTGATCAATAATGATACAGATGTATCAACTTTATTCAAGGAAGATGGTTTATTAAAAGAACTAACCAAGCACCTTGTAGAGAAAGCACTACAGTCTGAGATGAATAATCATTTAGGATATAGCAAGTATAATCAAAGTGATGCCCAGAATTCACGTAATGGTTATAACACAAAGAATCTGATTACAAAGAATGGTGCTGTTGAGATTGAAGTGCCAAGAGATAGAAATAGTAGCTTTGAACCATCATTAGTAGCGAAGCGTCAAAGAAGACTTGATGGTTTTGATGATAAAGTACTATCCTTATATGCTAAAGGGATGAGTTTATCAGATATAAAATTACAGCTTCAGGAGTTATATGGAGCTGATGTAAGCGAGAGCTTAATCGTAGGATTACAGATGATATAATAGAGGATGTTAAGCTATGGCAGAGCCGTCCATTAGATCCAGTATATGCCATAGTATTTTTTGATTGTTTGGTAGTAAAAGTACGTCAAGATAAGCGGATTATCAACAAATCAGTATATGTTGCCTTAGGCATTGATTTAGAAGGGCGGAAAGATATTTTAGGACTGTGGATCAGCGAGAATGAAGAGGCTAAATTTTGGCTTGGTAATTTTACTGAGATGAAAAATAGAGGTATGCAAGACATACTGATAGCATGTAGTGATAA
Source organism: Rickettsia felis URRWXCal2 (assembly GCA_000012145.1). GTDB lineage: Bacteria > Pseudomonadota > Alphaproteobacteria > Rickettsiales > Rickettsiaceae > Rickettsia > Rickettsia felis. The sequence continues at coordinate 50,705 of CP000054.1, read as the reverse complement.
TCTTAACGGTATGTCTGAAGCTATAGGTGCTGTTTTTCCAAAGACAGAGCATCAATTATGTATTGTACATCAAATTAGAAATAGTTTACGATATGTATCATATAAGGACCGGAAAGAGCTTGCTGGTGATTTAAAACCTATTTATACAGCTAACACAGAAAAAGAAGCACTTTCCGCTTTAGAGGCTTTTGAATCTAAATGGAGTAAACAATATCCTCAAATTGCTAAATCTTGGTATATTCATTGGGATAATCTAATGATTTTAGGATATCCTGAAGAAATAAGGAAAATAATTTATACAACAAATGCTGTGGAATCCGTTAATAGTCAACTCCGAAAAGTTACAAAAAATAAACGTCTTTTTCCAAATGATAATGCTGTTTTTAAAAGCTTATATTTAGCAATTGACTACATGACCAAAAAATGGTCCATGCCTATCCCAAATTGGAATGCGGCTATGGCTCATTTTTTAATAAAATTTGAAGAAAGAATCTAGTCCTTTGGAAAAGTTTACACACTTAATTGATAAGACTCAAGTTTCTTGAAGAAGTTGATATTATCATTGCCCACAATGCTGCATTTGATAGACCTTTTTTTGATAAAATGTTTCCTGAAGTTATAACCAAAGTATGGGGATGCTCAAGAGTTGATATTGATTGGAAAGCTGAGAAAATAGAAAGCCATAAACTAGAATATCTTACTTATAAATATAATTTCTTTTATGAGGGACACAGAGCTGTTATAGACTGCCGCGCTGGGTTGCATTTACTTGCTCAAACCTTACCTATTACTAAAACACTAGTATTAAAACAATTACTTAATAATTGCCATAAAACCAGATTTAATGTTTGGGTACACAATGCCCCTTATGACTCTAAAGATTTACTTAAATCTAGAGGCTATCGCTGGTCTATCAATCCACAAGCAAATTATAAAGCTTGGATGATTGAAGTATTTGAAGATACTCTCGAAACAGAGCTAACATTCCTGAATTCTAATGTTTACAAAACGCCCTATAATATCCCAGTACAAACCATAAACCCTTGTGATAGATTTATGGGATAAAATACTCATACTGTTGTACCATTGAATTTTCCTCATGCACTACTTATATTTTAAGTGTGAACACTTACTTAAGTGAGATCACAAATCTTATATATTATATAAATCTAAAAGAGGTATGTATGTTATATAACAATATTAAATCATATTTGCTATCCGGTATTACTGTCATTTTATTGACTGGTCATCCAGTTATTGCAGCTGATAATGTGAGTAAACCTGATAATAAATCTCAAACTGCTTACTTACAACATCCTCCTGACCTACGCCCTTTTTCTATTTTTGATTACTACTTGGATAATATGTTTGAGCATAAACTATCTGCATATAGCTCCAGTGCTATAAGAACTAAGTTTATTACTCAAGACAAGCAATATATCTTAGTACTAGAAGTGCCGGGGTATGATAAAAGCCAAATTAAAGTCAAAGTAAATAGTAATAAATTATTTATCACCGGCAACGTAGAACAAAATAATAAATCTGAAGCTTCAGATGATTATACAAAACGAAACTTCAATTATGTCGTTTCTTTATATGAAGATGTAGATCAAAACAATATTTCTTCAAACTTAAAGAATGGTATTTTGACGATTACTCTACCTCGTATCGAAGTTAAGGAGAAAGATGCGAAAGAAATACCAATTCAATAGGTGAGAATATTTATTTAAATTTTGCTAAATTAAGACTAAATCAATGTTTAATAAACTTATGGAGGTACTTATGTCTTTTAATTTACCACGTATTAGAAATAAATCTGAATTACAACATCATACAAATAAACAAAGTTATGTTGACGATGTTTTTAATAATTTCTTTAATGAAATAGCTTCATTTTCTTACCCTACCCATTACAATAATAAAATATTGTCACCTAGAACAGATATTACTGAAAATGAATCTGAATATCATTTAGAGGTAGAGTTACCTGGTGTAACGCAGGATAATATTGACCTTAAAATAGATAGTAATATCTTAACTATTGATGGTAAAAAGGAACAATCGACTGAGAAAAAAGATCATAATTATCATATGAAAGAACGATATTATGGCTCTTTCTCTCGCTCCATTAGTTTACCATCTAATGTGGATGAAGAACATGTAACAGCAAACTTTAAGGATGGTATATTGTCTATAAAAATACCTAAAAAAGAACAAAGTAAGGCTAAGAAAATTAAAATATCATAACATGTAATAGCGTGCATTACAGCAAAAAATCGCTAATCCAAAATCTATTATGACTTATTATTGGACTAAAGATCATAAAGATTATAGACTTAGTACTCAGGATTATCTGTTTTGTACTACTGCCAATAACAAAAATGAAAAGGGTGTGTATGAGTAAATTACTTGGTGGTTGGAGTATGTCTTTAACTCGTTACCCATTTAATGAATTTGACTATATAATGTATGGTATGGTGACAAATCTTGAAGAACTAACAACAGGAAGCATGGCTTCTCCGGGGTGGAGTCCAGAAAATGAACAAAAACCAGATAATAATCCTTGTTTTACAGGTAAAAGGCTTTGGGTTTATGGCGGGGGAGGATGTGCTCCTGAAGAAAAGCCCTCTAGTATGAATGACGTATCCCGCATTATATCTGCGACCATTAATAATGGTTGGGATGGTGTTGATTTTGATGACGAGTGTAATATGAACACTGCATTTGTTATAAAAACAATGGAAAAACTCAAAGAAAATAGTAAAGAAACCAGTTTTGGTTTTATTGCAGGTTATTCTTATAACCATCCCAATACAGAAAAAGGGAAGAAGATTACCGACAAAGTTAAGGCGATTATCGCATCAGGTCAATGTGATAGATTAGTGCATTATTGTTACGCTGCCGCAATGTGGAATCAAAATGATATTATCAATAATGTAAAACAAGCATTAGTACAAAGCATCTCTTATGGCATAGAACAAGATAAAATTGTGTTAGCCTTGACTACTTTGGGTCTGACAGACTGGAATTTAAATTACTTTCTAGATCAAATTATTGATTTGAATTTAGGGGGGTTATTTATATGGCGATATGATGAGTTGACTCCAAATCATTATAAGATTATCAAAAAACGGTTAAATAAATTGTACTAGTTGACATTTGATCTTACATTTAATAAAAATCACGTATTAAAAATACAGATAAAAAAATGGAAGGTCACAATGAACTTAAATCAAAAAATAATAAAGTCAAAATTAGGTTTACTAGAATTAGCTAAGAGTCTTGGTAGTATATCATCAGCATGTAAAGCGATGGGATATAGTAGAGATAGTTATTACAGATTTAAAGAACTATATGAAACTGGTGGTGAAGAAGCGTTATATGAAATTAGTCGAAGAAAGCCAATGAGTTGATCCAGCGGTAGAGAAGGCAGTAATGGATATGGCAATAGAATATCCAGCATATGGTCAGCTAAGAGTATCAAATGAGCTTAAGAAGAGTGGAATACTTGTATCACCCGGAGAAGTGAGATCAATTTGGTTACGTAATGATTTAAACAATATCAGTAAAAGGCTTAAAGCATTAGAAGCAAAGATGGCTCAGGATGGTATTGTTCTGACTGAAGCTCAGTTACAAGTACTAGAGAAGCGTCGTAATGAAAAAGAAGCACATGGAGAGATTGAGACGCAGCATCCAGGTTATCTAGGATGTCAGGATACGTGTTATGTAGGTAATTTTAAAGGTATAGGTAAGGTTTATTCTCAGGTATTTATTGATAGCTATACTAGAGTAGTGGATGCTAAACTATATGCTGATAAAACAGCAATTACTGCTGCTGATATGCTTAATGACCGGGTGTTACCATGGTATGAGACGCAAGGGATACCAATGCTGCGTATTCTTACAGATCGTGGGTCAGAATATAAGGGCAATATAGAGCATCATGCTTTTGAGTTATTTCTTAGCATAGAAGGTATAGAACATACTACAACTAAGGCATATTCTCCCCAAACAAATGGTATGTGTGAGCGTTTTAATAAAACCATGAAACAAGAATTCTTTGATACAGCAATGCGGAAAAAGATTTATACAGATCTTGATGATTTACAATTAGATCTTGATATTTGGTTAGAGCATTTCAATAATGAACGACTACATTCAGGAAAATATTGTTATGGTAAAACTCCTATGCAAACTTTTCAAGATAGTAAGAAATTAGCTATTGAAAAAAATAATGAGATCTTGTACCTTGAATACTCGTCTGACAGTCAAAATTTAACTGACAATCAGGTGCAAAATTTATAGCATCTGTAAGATCAAATCTTGACTTCTACACTTTAGTGTACTTTTACTATATTTTGGTATTATTGAAATATCGTGTGTATTAGCAGGTTCTGTATTCAGATTATATCTCCGTTTTTATTATGACATGGTATTAATTTATAGAAATTAAAATCCAAATACTATAAATTTTCATTTATACTTAGTATATCACTACTACTATTCCCTAATAAGGCTGAACTTTCTGTGGGGATATTATCTATAGGGGGAAATGACCCACCTACAATATTAGAACGTAACATTGGTGATAGAGATATAGTAACATTTTCTTTATCATTAAGTTCACCGGGTATATTTACTTCATATGGTACTTCCACTAACTTGCCTTGTAGGCGGTTTTAAGTTCTTTCAGTTTTGGTGTAACTTTACAATATGGGTATCATCATGGCCAATATTTTACTCACTAGTGCATTGTTTAGGTATGTTATCATTATCAGGCAAGGTCAGCGTATTTGGTGGTAATGGCATGAGCATCTTGTCACAAGGCTCATATTCTGAATATGCATTAAATACTTATGCAACATATCAGATGCTTGAATGTTTAGTGCCGCCTTTATCTTGGGCGTTATTTAAAGCTTGCTCGCATGGTATGTCTATGCTTGCAGGTCAGTTCTCGCCGCTTTCTGTTGCAAGTAGCGTTGCTGCAGGAATTGCTGATAATAACCTCAGCATGGATAATGTAAGTATTGGTAATAGAACAATATCGCAGCAGAATCTAGCTCCATCTTTAATGATGGCAGACAGTTCATTACAGAAAGCGTTGATACACTGAGTACAAACTTTAGAGCTTCAGATTTATTACAGAGTAGTTTGTCAGATCAATATGCAGCTACTAGTAGTAGACTAAACTCGCTATCGTCTAAAGACTCGATGCTGCGTACTATGTCAGGTCAACAAGCGTTAGAGCTTGCAAGCCGCTTGATTGCAGAAGAAGCTCGCTCAATTGGGATCTCAGAGCAAGAGCAGATGCAGTTTAAAGATGCGGTGAGTACCGATAGTACAACTACTGATAATACTATTATGAGAAATAATAAAGAAACAGCTACTAGCAATAATGCTAGCGTTGGTTTCAATGCTTTCGGCTTGGGAGGTGCTTCAGCAAGAGTATCGGCATCTAATAATACAAGTAGCAGCAGTGAAGAAGTGTTATCAAAAAAACAAACTATCAACAATGTACTTGAAAAAACAAAATCTGCACTTCAAGAAGGAAGACTCAATAGCTTTAATAGTGATACTCAATCACTAGCAAGAACTTTAAGTCAGAACTATCAGGAGCAGGAATCTATTGGTAGAGAAATATCTGATGCAATATCGGCTCAAGACCAGTTAAGTAGAAGTCGTCAATATGTAGCACAAAATGCAGCTACTATTGATCGTAATATGAATGAGCCGGTACTAAATGCTATAATAGATAGCAATATTCCGGGTGTTTCAAGTAAGGAGCAAGCTGCAAGATGGGCAAGAACTCATATACATGAGGCAGCTTCCATAGCAAACTCAGTAATGCCAGTTGATAATATAGCATTAGATAATGGTAGACATTTAAGTGGTATTAGCTCTGATGTAAAAAATATACCTATGCGTAGTGAGCAGCATTTAAAAAATGAATATCAAGTGCAGACAGGTAAAATAGAAGCATCAGCTGATAAAATAAATAATAAGCAAGAATTAGCTTATCAAAGCGTTGAAACGAGATTAAATAATAATTTAAGTAACAGCGTAAAAGAAAGCTACAATAACTTAAATAATACTGCTCAGCTCGTAGAGCAGAAAGGTAAGAAAATAGAAGATCAGTATGAGGATACCTCGGATTCTACTGTAAAAAGAACACTAGATGAAATAGGTAAAAACTCTAGATTATAATATTAATCAACTTACTCAATACAGAGGATATAAAAATGTTATTTCAAATACTTCCAATATTTTGGATTATCGCTATTTGCGCTAAAATACCGATGACAAAAAAACTTATTATGAAATTCCCAATTATTTCTAAAATATGGTTAATGCTACTAAAATTTATAAAGGACTTAGATATCAAGGGCATGTATTCAAGCCCTAATAATTTAACTGGTTTTAGTTCAGATATGGGTAATCATAGAAGAGATGATGAACGATCTACCAGTCCGTCATATTTTTATTTGCCATATAACATATACTATGAATCTGATAAATAGGCTTCCTAGTAATGAACATACAAGAGCAAGGTAGATTCACGCGAGGTGCACAAATCTTCGCACATCAGATTAGGATGCTTACGCAAGGCATCACTAATGCACTCACAGTGAGTCTTACTGCGTCGTGTATGTGGTTAATATTCAGAATCCTTCAAAAAATCAATATCTTAAGCCTATATTACTATTGCATAGAATGCTACGTGCAGCTAAAGCTTGCGGTAGGTCAGTATTTCTATGACATCTCACAGATCGGTATAACATTCTATGATGTAAAAAGACAGGAATGGATATACCGCTCTGCTGAGGACTTCATTCACAAGTTTTGGTATGTAACAAAGCATGGTACTCAGATTACAAGCTTCGGTTCTTGGCTTGCCGGCTCCGCTGCATTTGAAGTACTTGGTGTTTTTGCTTTAACTATGCCTGGTATTACTATCTTTTTTTGGTATAGAGGCATCAAAACAATAGGCAGTCAGAAATTAAGAGGCATGGATTATGTACAAGCTTCTGAGCTTACCAAAATCCTATCCAAAGAAAAAGTAGCATCTAATATTAAGTTTGCAGGACTTCCTATTGTTAAGGATAGTGAAAGACAGCATATACTAATTACTGGTACTACCGGCACTGGTAAAACCAATATGCTTAATGAGTTATTGCCTCAAATACGAAGCAATAATGAAAAAGCTATCATTGTTGATATGACAGGATCATATGTTAATAAATTCTATGATCCAAGTAATGGCGATATCATCCTGAATCCTTTTGATTCACGCACCTCTAATTGGCTACCTTGGAATGATATAGTAGATACAGAGGATTTTGATGATCTTGCAAGTCACTTTTCAAGTAATAATGGTATGGGACGAGCTAGCTTCTTTGATAGAACTGCTGAATTAGTACTTGCAGAAGCTTTAAAGAAATACGCAGTAAGTAGAGATTAAAAAGAGTTGCTCCGAATCACTACATATTCAAGTAACTCAGAATTTGCCAAAGCATTTGAGAATACTGCAGTTGCAGGAATGATAAATAACTCAGCTCCTGAGACTTCTACTGGCGTACAAGCAACGCTTAGCAAGAATATCGCAGCTTTAAAGCATCTAGCCCCCATAAGGGATTTTTCAATTAGACAGTGGTGTAATGACGAAGAAAACAAAAGCTGGTTATTTTTAACGGCACTTCCTAGCCAAAGAGCAACACTTAGCCCTTTATTATCTGCTTGGATTAGTGTGGCTTTAAAGTCATTAATGAGCAGAGATATAGGAAGCACAGTAGAGAATCTTTGGTTTATTATGGATGAGCTGCCTGCTCTTGGTAAAATCAATAGCTTAAATACAGCTCTTGCAGAAAGCAGAAAATATGGCGGATGCTTTGTTGCAGGTATTCAGAACATATTTCAGCTTGATAAAATATATGGCTCTGCTGCAGCTAATGATTTACTTGATTTGTTTAATTCAAAGTTCATTTTTCGTGTTGGCGATCAGCAAACAGCACATAGATCGGCAATGATGCTAGGTGAGCAAGAAATACGCAAAACCCAAGAAAGTCTATCGTATGGCTCAAACACCATAAGAGATGGTGTTAATATCAATACTATAGAACAAAAGAAGATGCAGGTATTACCTGCTGAAATCATGTCTCTACCTAACTTATCGTGTTTTGTAAAGTTAGCGGGACATTATCCGATTTCTAAATTGAAGATGAAATGGCAGAATTGACCCGAGCATGAAAGGCAAATTATATTCTTTGTTTAAACAATTTTTTTAATATCAGGTATGTATCATGCATCACTTAATTGATCAACTTAAATCTAAAAATAATATTTTCTATATAAGAGCACTAGTACCAATGATCGTGCTTTGTGTTTTATTAATTAGTAAGACAGTTTATGGATATGATACAAAATTAGAGCATTTATGTAAGGCTATCAGTAATAACAATATAGACCTCGTAAAACAGGCTCAACAAAAATCACAATATAATCAACGATGTATCCAAGAGCGTGAAACACCTTTGATATTAGCCATCAGCAACAATAATATTAAAGTAGTACAAATGCTATTAGATTTTGGAGTTGATATAGAACAAGAAGGACGATACGGTGGAGCAGCTCTATATAATGCTATTTGTCATGATACAAATATAGTGAAATTACTAATAAAGCATGGTGCAAATATAAATAAACGCCTATCTGAGGGTAGTAGAGAAACGCCTTTAATAAAAGCTACTAAGTGTTTTGAGAATGGTAGTATCGCTAACACAGAACATATTAAAATATTGCTTAAGTATGGAGCTGATATAAATGCGAAAGATGTAAATGGTATTACAGCATTAAAAATGGCTGAGATGCAAAATGATCAAAGTGCAATCAATTTATTACGTTCCTCTGGCAAAAAGTAATACGACTTAGAACCGATTTAGACAATCTTAACTTCTACAGCTGTAGAAGTTAAGATTTAAGGAGATCGTTAATTTCAGCGATAGACAAACCAGTAATACGAGAAACCTCAGGAATAGAGTAATTATTAGAAAGCATATTTTTAGCTACTTCTATAGTTTTTTCATGCTTTCCTTCATTTCTACCAATCTGCATGCCTTTAGCTTCTCCAATCTGCATGCCTTTTTCTACACCTTGTTGTTCCCAATGATGAGCTAAGCTAGTCATAAGTTTTTCTCCTTGTTCGGTATTAAGACGAGATTTTAATAATTTTTCTAACTCTATTTTATCAGATTTCTCAATCTTAATCAATGTATAGGTTAATATCAGTTCTAGGTAATCAATACCAATATTAAGTTTGGCAAATTCAGGTAATAGATCAGCTACCTCATACCATCTTTTAAGTAAGTCTCTTTCATGGATATGTTTCATGAAGAATTGTAGTATTCCTGCCCAAGCTTTCTTCTTTAATTCTTCATCAGGAATATCATGAACATTTACTACCTTATGGTCTTTAGTCCAAATATCTTGCATTAGTTCTTTATGCTGGCATAGATCCCAGATATTCTTTGGAGCATTATATTTCTTTTTGCCATTGTAGAACACTAATGGATATACAAAAGGCAGATGTTTAGATTTAGGATTAAGAGTTAAATGCCTTGATGCAATATCCGTCATATACTTAAATAGCCTAAAAGCCATGAAGTGATCAGGAGTACTTTGATGCTCTAGTAGAACCCAAAGATATCCAGTATTATCTTTAAACTTAGCTGAGAATAGGATATCAGATATAGAGTGCTTTAGATCTGCTTCAACAAAGCTTTCTTTCTCCATCTTCAGAGTATGAGAAGAGAACATAGCTTTAATTTCTTTTGGCAGATGCATCTCAAAGAACTCTTTGGCAACTAGTGGGTTCTCTAGAGCTTTGCGAATAAGAGCATCATGCCTTGGACGCTCGGAAGTGTTGTGACTATCCAAGTCTACTTGCTCATGGTGACGATTACTTGCTTTAGTGTCGGCTACGCTTACTTCGCTATAATCTTTTGGTATATTTTTGTTATTCATATTGAAAGATATTAACTGCTATTTACCAATTTTCTTATTATTTGTTCCGTCTATTTTTCCAATAGTCGGATAATGTAGCATTACACTGCTATTTTCAACATGCATCGGACCATCATGACGCATTTGAATTCTGCCCGGAAACTTCTTATATACAATATATGATGAAATACAGCAACTAGCTACTAACATTGCAAATGCTGCAGCACATATTATTAATTTCTTTTTAAAACTACCAGCCTCATATTCTGCCATATCGTAACCTGCATGTTTGCGTAGCGTCTCATAGTTAATATTTAACTGAATCGTCCGCTCACCCATTAATACAGAGCTACTATCTAATGTAGTATGCTCCTTAATTAGCGAGAGTCTATTTGATATTCTTCCGGCTATCTCCACTAACTTCTCATCGTGCTGAGCTGATTGCTCCTTAACTATAGTAATCTGCTCTTCTAACTGAGTTTTTCTCTCTTCCGACTTGCTAAAATTCTGCTCACGGACTAAAGCTCTAAGTTCGACCTTGCTTTCCGTAACTAACTTGCTCTCATCTTTCTTAGCAAAAATTAGTTTATTAAATTCCTTTGCATCTTCAGCAGATACCACGCTAGAGTAGCTATCACAAATAACTGAAGCGTAATCTCTTAAAACTTCTTTTTCTAATTTTAACTCCTCAAAGATTTCTTTAAGATTTTCAAAGGTACTTTCTTTTAAACAAATAGCGATGATTTTGCTTTGATGCTTGCTATCAAGCTCCTTGAAGTTAATGCATGCCTTACCATCAATATTAGTGATGCCTTTTATTGCTTTTGGCTCTAGGCTATCTTGTTTACTACTGTATGCACTCTCTGATTTCTCCTCTCTCGCTTCTTTTAAAATATTTTCAATAACATATTTAAAGCTATCTTGCACCTCGCTAAGAGCAATGCTATATGGATCAATCTTTAAATCTTTGATGTTTAAATCTAATTCAAAAGAAGTAGCAGCACTTGTATCGTCTAATTTGATACTCTTTAAATTAGTAGCCTGACTTAGAATTTTGCTATGTAATCTTGTAATATTACCAACAGCTTCGATATCTCTCTTCCATTCACGCATCTTACCGTGGCACTCAAAGACTCACCCCCGTGCTTCTAAATACTCCTTGATGATTAGCTGACTGCCTTCTAAAGTACCACCCTTTCCATAGTCTATTGCAAAGCTATTATTGGCTCTTCTGCTAACTGCAAGAGTTAAGCCGATTAGCCAGTTAGGTATCTCTTCCTTTACTTGAACTGTATATTCTTCCCCTGCAGAATTAATACGCGTCTCATCTCGCATCTCATAGCTGTTAATCTTGAACTGATTTCTAACTTTCTCTACATCACTATCAAGACGCTGATACACTATATTTTCAAGCTCCTCTGCGGACGCATGAAGCTTAACCTCTTCTCTATGACGTGACATGAGCACCAAAAACGCCTCATATCCAATAGAGCGGTCAAAATATACATGCATTCGGTCTACCGTCTCACCTTGTAACTTGTAACCAGTTAATGCGTATCCATGATTTAATTTAATCCTCCACTTATTATTTGCAGCGTCAGAAGCAGTATCAATATTTATTATATCCTTTGAGCCATCTGCTTTATGGACTAATATTTTAAGTAATCCGTCGCCATCACTCTCACCTTTACTACTCGCACCACCACTAAACGATTTAACCGAAGGCTTGACTGATAATATTGTTCCTACTTCTCCATTACTAATCCCGTATCTTAAACTATTCTCTTCAAATACTATTCGGTCGCCTTTCATCAGCGACAGCATTCGCCCGCCACTGCTAATTTGTACTTCAGTTCCCTTTAATGCTCCGCTATGCTTTAGCTCACTTCTTACTCTTGTGTTATCAGCTACCTTCTCGTTCGTATATGCTCCAATTGCTATACTTCTAATCGCTATTAAATCATCTCTCTTAAGATTATCTATCTGCTCAGTATATTCTTTAGCAAATGACGTAACTAAGCTAGTTTTAGCTTCCTGCTCATTATCCTTAATGTTAAATACGTCTAATTTTCTATATATCTCAATGGCTTCCTGCATGGCAAAGCGTCCCATAGCTCTCGTCGCCTGCCTGTACTCTACTCTTTCCTGTCTTCTTACTTCAGTAAGCTTAACTCCTCCTGCAATCTTACGTGCTTTGTTAAACGCTCCAGTCATACCAACAGCTGTAAACTGGTTGTTATCTCCAACAAGTACTAGCTTTGCCTTAGACCTTAAGACCTCGTGAGCTAGATAGTCCATATTAGCAAGCTCAATCATGCTTGCCTCATCAACGATCAATACAGTCTTACTATCAAGTACATCAGAACGTAAAAAGTTCAAAATCGAATCACAACCAATAGATTTTAAATATTCCTCCTCCTCATAATATTTGCTGCTTAAATCTATCTTAAAGTCGCCTCCTTTGGACTCTACGATTTTCTTACGTAGCAAACTCGTATTATCTGCCTTAATTCCAGCATTACGACTTAAAACCTTAGCAGATACACTACTTGGTCCAGTACCTACTACCTTAAATCCTGCCGCTTTGTACTGACGCACTATCTCTTTCATCACAAAAGTCTTACCAGCTCCGGGATTTCCTTCAAGTACACTAATATCAGAGCCACTACAGACTGAGAGGATTGCTTTGATTTGCTCATCACTAAATGCATGCTTCTTGCTGCCAAAAACATTAAGCTTTAAGCCTAAACCACTGCCTAGCTTATCATTAAACTTATTTTGTAGGTTTGCTCCTACTACATTTACTAAATCACCTATTTGTTCCTTAAGACTGTTTCTCTCTCCAATAGTGTTATCTAAAATATTCAGCTTATGTTCGCCTTTAGTATTTAACTCCTCTATAGCAGATACATAACGACGTTCTAGATTTACTCTTGATTTTAGGGAATATAGCGTTCTTCCCATCAAATCTTTCTGATCCATCAACTCTATCTTGTCAGATACAAGTAGCTGATTGTAAAGCCGTAAAAACTCCTCGCCATATTCCTTGTTTAAATGCTCGATAGCTGGGTTGTTAGTGGTCTCTTTTACTTGGCTACTATCTGTATTCTCTGCTCCACCTCCTGCCGCAGTTCCTACTGCATCATTCACTATATTTTGTTCTGTATTTCCATCACCTGCTTGCTCATTTACTAAGCCCTTACCAAATGCTCTAATAGCCTCTTGCTCTTTTGCAATATCACTTCCTTTTGATACTAAATGCACCATTAGAGCGTCAGATAATGCTATAGCTATATCTTCTTTAGTAAACACTGGTTTCGTGTACGAAATGCGACCAAATACTATTTCAGGACTCTCATATATCTTCTTTGCATTCTCAGCTATGATCTCTTTGTTTTTTGCTTCAAGCTCAGTTGCAGGCATATGATGAGCTGGTCCTATATGAAGCTTTGGTATTTGATCTATTCCAAGCGTTTCAAATGACTTAGCTGTTACTCTATATGGTAACCCTGCTTCCTCATATACTTTGTTGATTTCTATCTCGCACCTGTCCCGCAAAAAATATAAAAACTTCGTACTTTCTAATTCTCTATTTTTTGTTTTTCCAAGTACTACTTCGCCATTCTCTAATCGCTCTAATTTTCTAGTTAAATATTGAATATGTACATGTGGATTATCAGGATTATCGTAATGAATATTTACATCACATACAACTCCTCTTGCGACTATATACTCATTCACATATTTTTCTACCAAACTAATATTTAGTTCCTTACTTACTTCACGTGGTAGTGAAAATTCTATTTCTGATGCAGTCCTAGAATCCGCTCTTTTTCTCTTGCTTCTGCTCCGTTCCATAACTGTTCTCTATCTTGTAGCCATGCAGCGTCTTCAAAGCCTTCAGGCACAAATATCTTACTATATATCACTCCTTGCTTTTGTGTAAAATCAAAGGTTATACTTATTTCCTCACCAGTTTCATGACAGGTAGTTTTATATACTAATTTACTAGCAGAAATATATGCAGCTTTAGCAACAGCATTTTGTCCCTTGCTTCTTTGTATATGCGAATGCGTATGCAATTACAAAAAGCAGTAGCCTTTGATCGTAAATCTGACGCTAGAAAAAAGATTATGCTAGGCGGATTATTTGTTAAAGCAGGTCTTGATTACTTACATCCTGATAATGCTCATATTCTTTACGGAATGTTACTTGATTGTAAGGAGCAATTAATCATTAATCCGAAGATTATTGATAAGTGGAAAAGTAAAGGTCAGCAGCTACTTAAAAAAAGTATTTGAGCTGCTTTTTGACTTTAGTGGTTAGAAGAGAGGTCAATATGCCTGTGAGTATTTTTTTTCATATTAGCTGCTAAATATTCTAAGATTTTAATTTGTCCGTAATGTGCTGCTATTGAAAACACAGTATCTAGATTCTCATCATGAAAATTTAGATCTACACCTTGTGATACGAGGTCTAGGACGTTGTAAAAGTCGCCTTGCTTAATTGCTTCTATTAATGTCTGTTCTTTTGTTAAATTCTGCATTTTTTACCTCATTGTAGATTATTGACTAATTGGCTTAATTGTTCTTGTAAATTAACGTACTGTGTACGTAATTCTTTATACTGGGTGCTGCAAATCTTTATTTCTTTGTCGTTATCCTTTTGCATTTCTTCCCATTCTTTTAACTCTTCCTTTGGTATATAGAAAGCTCCATCGTATGAATCGTAATGATAGCTATCGCAAGAAGAGGAGGCAAAATTGTACAATGAATCTAAATAAGAGCTGCATTGTACACTGTTTAAAACAGCACTATAATAATCATTTAGCAAAGTCTTGATTTTTGCTTTATCGTTTAAATTATTGGGTGCACTTATTGATATACATGTTTTATATTGTGTTTTTAATAGGTTAATTTCATCGATCTTCTCTTGGATTTGCTTTTCCTGTGTTTTGTTCAATCTCATATTTCTGAGTTCTTCCTCACAAAACTTAATTTCATATAAAAATATATGTTCGATTATAACTTCACGAAATAATTTTATATCTAGTAATTTAATTATTTCTTCTTGAAACTGTGGTAAACATCCATGAGTAGCTTTAAACATTAAATTACCATTGTTAAACAAAATTGCATCGTATTTATCAGCAATGAACTCTTTTTCTATATTCGTTAAATTACTTATATTTTGATTAATATTTAAGTACATGCCAGCCTCTTTTTTTAAGTTGTTTGAGTCATAGAAATAGAAAAGTGTTTGTTTTTGTCTTCTTTTCATATATAATAGTACCACTTTTCCCTTTACTTATCAAGTATTTAAAATATTTCTCTGTGTATATTTTATAATAAAGTAAGGTATGTGTTTTTCTGCAACATCATTATTTATTGTTATTTGTTTCTTGCGTTCTTTTTTACTTGTAAACTTCTTTATAGCTGTATACAATCCTTAAAATCACTTATTTACAGATATATAGCTACCAACTAAAATGTAAGACATTTTAGTTGGTAGCAGAACTTTCTGCCACGTATGAAACAATTAATTAAAAAGGTGCTCGCATATGCAAATCGTAACCGTTGATCCAAAAGACTGCACTAGATGGAAGTATGCTGATAGAGGTAACTTCGAGTTTGGTGATGTGGTTGAGCTTGCGAGCGACATCAAAAAGAATGGTCAAATAGAGCCTGTACATCTTCGCTATTGCAAACATGACCCAAAGTTCACGTATGAGATCATAGCAGGTAGTAGAAGATGGAAAGCATGCTTAGATGCTGAACTTCCGCTTAGAGCCGTAATTGAGGACGTCACTGACGAACATGCAGCAATCATTCAGATTAAGGAAAACCAAGGTCTTGACATATGCGACTATTCAAAAGGAATGTACTATACAAGATTACTTGCGGATTTAAGTATAACGCAAGGACATCTTGCTAAGAACCTTGGCATATCAAGACAAAAACTTGTTAACTACTTGTATTTCGCTAAGATACCTAAAGAAATATGGGATACTGTCGGTAATGTCACTAAAGTAACATCAAGAACAGCTTGCACCATTTTTTCTCTATCTCAAAAAGGTAGTAAATATATTGAAGCTCTAATAGAATGTGCTGACGATATTAGAAAAGGTATTGGTGCTACCTCTTTAGAGACGCTAATACTTTCTAAAGTTAAGAATGATATTAAAATATTAAGCCACTTTCCTCTAGCTCTTGATGATGGCACTATTGTAGGTACTTGGAAAAATGGAGACTTCAAATTAAATAAAGATCTTAATATCAACAAGGACAAGTTCTTAAAACATATTCTGAAGTTCTTTTGATAGATAAAGAGCAGTAATTACATTGATGAAGCACTATTGGACTAAAGATCATAAATATTATAGATTAACTACTCAAGCTAATTTATTTGGTACTACTGACCTTATATGTAGCTGGGGTTCTTTGCACTCTAATAAAGGCAATTATAAAGTTATCCACTGTAACTCACCATATGATATGGATAAGAATATTAAGCGTATTACTAGGATAAGGAAAGCAAGGGGGTATCAGCATACTCTTCCTATGCAAGAAGTATCTAATACTGCAGGTAAAGATTTTAAATATAACAATCTAGAGCAAATAGCTGACATATTAAGTATCTCAGATCAGTATAAAGTTATTAAGCGATATACAAAACCTAATTTTTACCATTTACCTGATAACACTCCAAAACAAATTGGGATATTTTTGGATACTGAAACTACCGGCTTATCACATGAAAAAGACAAAATACTTGAACTTGGCATGGTAAAATTTGAATATACTGAAGATGGACGTATTTATCAAATAGTCGATGAATTGAATCAGTATCAAGATCCACAACAACCTATACCTTTACGAATCACTGAACTAACAGGTATTACTGATGAAATGGTTCAAGGCAAGGCTATAGATCAAGAAGCAGTTACGCAGTTTCTTGAAAATGTTGATATTATTATTGCACACAATGCTTCATTTGATAGACCGTTTTTTGATAAAATGTTTCTACACTTACCACCTAAAGCTTGGGGATGCTCAAGAGCTGATATTGATTGGAAAGCTGAAAAAATAGAAAGCCATAAACTAGAATATCTTGCTTATAAGTATAATTTCTTTTATGAAGGACATAGAGCTGTAACAGATTGTCTTGCTGGCTTGCATTTACTTGCTCAAACATTGCCTATTGCTAAACAACCAGTATTAAAGCAGTTACTTGTTAATTGCAATAAAACAAGATTTAAGATTTGGGCAAAAAATGCTCCTTATGATACAAAAGACTTACTGAAAGCTAGAGGCTATCGTTGGTCTACTCATCCTCAAGATAACTATAAAGCGTGGATAATTGAAGTATTTGAAGATAATCTTGAAATAGAACTAGCATTTTTACGTTCTGATGTTTATAGCACACCTTATAACATCCCAGTACAAACTATAAATCCTGTTGATAGATTTAGAGTTTAAAAAGAATTAGTCACTTTATTACAATATAATTGTATACATATTAACATAAATAACTATTTCATATAGTGTAGCAACAAAAATTAATTGTCACTGTATATTGAGGATGCCAAGATAAAAAGACATATTACTAAGTATTAATAATTTTTATTAAATAGAGGTTCATTATGGTTAAGAAATCATTATTTTTAATTTTATTATGTATTCCAATATTATCCGGATGTAAATGCTCAAAACATCACAATGCAAAACACCAGTATAATGAGTATAGCAAAACTGCATGTGGCAATCCTCCTCCGCCATGCGTACATCATGAAGCACTTGTGACTCCATATTCAGGTCCTTTAGTAAGTATTGATTGCCCAAAAGAGTCTCTAGGTCATCATTCAAAACATTATAAAAAACACCACAAAAAGCATAATAAAAGCCATGATATGACAGGAGCATTACCGCCAAAATATTTACAAGTTAAGGATTTCAAGGAATGCCTTAGCACAGAGCAAGTATCCACATATACACAATATTGTATGCCGGAACATAAACCAGAGCATTGTCCTTTTAACTCATGGCAGCAGCTAGTGAAATTAGATATGCCTAGATGCAAAGCTTAATTGTTGCATATCACACATTAGTGTCGTGCTGCTTTTCTTCTTTAAGAATTTTATAAACAGCAGCACGGCTTATTTTCATTTCTTTAGCTAGTGCTACCCCTTTAATTCCTTCTGTGTTTAATGCTAATAATTTATGTCTGTCTATAATACGGTTGCGACCAAACTTAATACCTTTTTAGTTTTGGCCTCTAACCTGCCTTCATTAGTTCTTTCAAGTATCCGTGCTCTCTCGGCCTCTGCTATTGCACTTAGGATTGTAATAACCATTTTTCCCGTACTGCCTTCCGTACTAATACCATCATCAAGAAAACGCACAGCTACACCTATATTAGCAAACTGATTAACTAAGTTAATCATATCGGCAGTATCTCTGCCTAAACGATCTAACTTGGTAATCAATATTACATCCCCTTCTTCTACCTTATGCAATAAGTTATTTAGCCCTGCTCTGTCTAAGTTACTACCTGTTGCTTTGTCATGGAATATTCTTGATTCTTTTACCCCAGCATCTTTTAAACGTTTTATCTGTAGGTCTAAAAGTTGCTGATTGGTTGATACCCTAGCATAGCCAAATAATCTCATACTGCTTCTAATATAATGTACAATTTTACAGCTCTATATATCTTCTGTGCTTTTAGAATAGCTTTTGACCAAAAACAATATATAAGCTGGAGTTAAATTAAACCCACTAACATCTTTTTCAGGTCTGCTTCAAATGCAATCAAAGTATCAAAATTACCAAAAACAGCTAAACGGAAACTACAGTAATCAAGAGGCTACTGTGATGCAAACGCAAGCAGTAACGGAAGAGAACTTAAATCAAGACAATAGGATTTGTTACAAAAAAAGACTAGAAGAATTGAACAGAAGGGTTCAAAGCATCGTTGAGAAAAAGAAGCAAGTAGTAAGTACCCAAAACTAAAGAAAAAGAATTAATCAAAGATATAGATGAAAGTAGTAGTATCTACTACTTTCCAAAAAGAATGGTTAGGATTAAGCTTTGAGCAGTTTGTTAAGCTCAGAGATAGAGAGACCTGTAACTTTAGAGATAAAAGCAATGTCAGAGCGAGTCTTCCCGATTAAGTGTGTAAACTTTTCCAAAAGCCTAGATTCTTTCGTCAAATTTTATTAAAAAATGAGCCATAGCCGCATTCCAATTTGGTATGGGCATGGACCATTTTTTGGTCATGTAATCAATTGCCAAATATAAGCTTTTAAAAACAGCATTATCATTTGGAAAAACACGTTTATTTTTTGTGACTTTTCGGAGTTGACTATTAACAGATTCCACAGCATTTGTTGTATAAATTATTTTCCGTATTTCTTCAGGGTATCCTAAGAAAATCATTAAATTATCCCAGTGAACATACCAAGATTTAGCAATTTGAGGATATTGTTTATTCCATTTAGATTCAAAAGCCTCTAAAGCGGAAAGTGCTTCTTTTTCTGTGCTAGTGTATAAATAGGTTTTAAATCACCAGCAAGCTCTTTCCGGTCCTTATATGATACATATCGTAAACTATTTCTAATTTGATGTACAATACATAATTGATGCTCCGTCTTTGGAAAAACAGCACCTATAGCTTCAGACATACCATTAAGGTTATCGCTACATGCTATCAGTATGTCTTGTATACCTCTATTTTTCATCTCAGTAAAATTTCCAAGCCAAAATTTAGCCCCTTCATTCTCACTGATCCATAATCCCAAAATATCTTTCCGCCCTTCTAAATCAATACCTAATGCAACATATACCGATTTATTGATAATCCGTTTATCCTGACGTACTTTTACTATTAAACAATCAAAAAATACTATAGCATATACTGGATCTAATGGACGGCTTTGCCATAGCTTAACATCCTCTATTATATCATCTGTGATTTGGCTAATTAAACTCTCGCTTACATCAGCTCCATATAACTCCTGAAGCTGTAATTTTATATCTGATAAACTCATACCTTTAGCATACAAAGATAGTACTTTATCATCAAAACCATCAAGCCTTCTTTGACGCTTTGCTACTAATGATGGTGCAAAACTGCTATTTCTATCTCTTGGCACTTCAATCTCAACAGCACCATTCTTTGTAATCAGATTCTTTGTGTTATAACCATTACGTGAATTCTGAGCATCACTTTGATTGTACTTGCTATATCCTAAATGATTATTCATCTCAGACTGTAGAGCTCTCTACAAGACGCTTGGTTATTTCTTTTAATAAACCATCTTCCCTGAATAATATTGATACATCTGTATCATTATTGATCAATAAATCTATCGCTTGTTCCATTGCAGCATTTTGTTTCTGTGTCATTGTAATTTCTCTTTTTGTTATATTTTCTTTTATACAACCTTTGAGAAATTTACACACTTATAAATCACCTTGCGTGCCAAGAGCCAAACCTCCTCCAGCTGCTACACCAATAATCAATGAAACATAATCTTTAAATAACTTAACTACGGGCGATATTATCGCATCCCCAACTTGCTTACTTAAATCCCATGCTGCGTTAGCATCTACGGCTATCAATAATGTAGTACCAATTATTGCGGCATATTTTAGTTTGTTAGATTGGTTTTTAATTATATTAATTACTTCTTTAGTCCTCATATTAGCTTTGCTCCTTTTTTGATTAATTGATTACTGATGATTGGTTAAATTAATTACACAAAATACGTAACAAGTTGGATATAGTTGTCTATTGCTGTACTACCGGTTGAATATAGCGACACTAAATAACCACTATTTGTTTCTTTTGTGACTTTTTTTATATTTTTTTCTATGTTTTTGGAATTTTTGTCTTGAAAAGACTTGATATTTTTGAAAATGCGTATTAGCATAGGAATACCTTTATGGTTGGTTAGTTAAAAAAACCGCTCGCGGTTATTTAATTAATTTCATATGTTTTCATTCTCAGTAGGTATATCGGTCGCCAAACTAATAATACTTACTGAGAAGTAACAAATCCTTTCTTAAAATCTTTCAAGAAATTCCACACAATTTTTTTAGTGCTAATAAAAGCTTAACCATCTTTCATCTTGCTTGTCAAGAAGAAATCTAAAATTTATATTACTTTTTTATTTTTATGTCGATAGGTCAGAATTTGCAAAAATTTCTAACACAAAAAATCTCAGACATGAAAATAAAGAAAAAAGACTTTATCATGAAATGCGGTATTAAACAGCCCGTTTTTAACAAAATCTTAGATGGGTCTTTAACCAATCCAAAACTCACTACTATAACGAAACTGGCAGATTTTTGTAATGCTTCCATTGATGAAATATTAGGACGCGCTCCTAAATATTATTCATCAAAAAAACAGACTTTTAACCCGATTAACTCTCACTCTATTACAAATAATCTGCTATCTGTAGTAAAAAATACCATGACAGACCTTGATATTAGTGCATATCAACTAGCGAAAAGAATTCATGTCAGTTCTAATACTTTAAATATGTTCCTAGATCCTAACGTCAGTGCTACGCCCGGTGCTGCTACAACCCTTGCCCTTGCAAACTTTCTTGATGCCTCTATAGATGATATGATCGGTAGAAGACCTCCATCACGCACACAAGAACAAAAGCGAGATATTCCGAATCAACTATCCTCGCTTTTTAAGCAAGACCTTGAGAAGCTTTCTGATATTAAACATTCTGTTAAATCTTCCGCTGCTCAAAATCAAAACATTAAGAAAACTACCTCTATCAAGCACCTAAATAAACACAAAGATGAAGGTAGAAGTCATTGAGCATCTGCTCGTCATTGTTAGATAATTACGCAGCAACAACAGCTGCTTTCTTGTCCAGTCATATCTACCTGTATATTTGCATTATCTTCTATAATAGGCTCTACATAAACAGACCATTTTTTCATTACTGTACCTTGATTCGGTATTGAATCATAATATGAATGCCCTGACTCTGATTTTACTAGATTATCGAAATCCTTCCCACGTGCCATAATTTCTTCCCACATAACGTCTCTATTATAAACCTCTTCTTTATGAAATTTAATACGCTCCATGCATCTTTCTGCTAATACCTTTGTTTCCTCTGGTATCTTTTCATCGCCTACTAGCTCAAGTGTCTTTTCATCACCAAGCTTGACTCCTATAGCCATAGTGAGGTACATGAGGAATTCATTATGGGTTATACCATATCCATTAATTACACTCATTGCTAAGTAAAATGCCGTCTCTTTTACGCCTATAACAAAATTTAAAAATAAATCCCAAGTGGAATCTTTATTTCCATTATCTGATATTTCTCTTAGAATTTCATCAGTTTTATATGCTTCATCTGCCTCGCATTTTCTACGCTCTTCATAATTCGCGAGCATTAATGTAAGATTTTCTTTCCTCACATATTTATTAGATAGGTATGTATTAATACCACTTTGATCATTTTCAGGTATATTCACCCTTTTATATTTAAATTGCATATTTACTCTCTCAATTATTTTTTTATTATATTAGCACCCCGTGCAGCAAATTTTTGTACGCTTGGAGTTTGTGCTGGCGGCTTAATAGTAACATTTCCTACAGATGAAGTGGGACCGGTCACTGATCTACCGGTCATTTTTTGGGCATCCCCTAACCATCCTACATTCTCTATCCCTTTAATTTGTATATTACTTATTACTTCTTTTGCTACACCTCCTAATTTATTTTCACTTACTATATTGAGTGTTTCTTCTAATATATTATGTCGTTTGTTATTGGTTGAAATGTCAGATAAAACTACCTGTGAAGATGTGGTCTCTTTTGATTGAGGCACATCTACTTTATCTCTTTTTTTTGTATTTAACTTATTCTCAAGACCCGCCTTTTTCATCAATTGTTCCATTTCCTCTAAGGCTTTTGGTTCACCTTTTAAATTTTTCATTTCTTCGTATCTATCTCTATTACCTTCAAAATGAATTCTAATACGGTCTTTAACTAAATCAGGGTGTGTATCAACTACTTTTAACAGTTTTTCCCTCTCTAAATCCAATTCAGCTATAGCTGGATTAATATGTTGCTCTAATCTTTCTTTGTATAAACTGATGTTTGCTTCATATTGTTGTTTCTTTTGTAGCAATTCATCATTGCCTGCACGAGTTTGCTCAATTTCTATCTTAGGTGCTAATATATTGAGTTGTTCTTGTTCATGTTCAATTGCATGCTTTAAATCTCTATGTAATTCATGTGTTCTTTTAGCAAAATCAATGTCTTGTTGTGCTTTTCGTTCGACCTCCTCTTTCTCTTCTGTACTACGATACTGTCCACGAGCTAATCTTTTTTGCTCTTCGGTTAAAGAATTAGGATCATTATAAATCTGATCTAAAAACCTATTGTTTGCTATTAATCTCTCTCTTGATTCTTTTTCGATTTTTTCATATTCAGCCCAGTTGTTATCTATTCTTGTTTTTCTTTCTTCGTGCTCCAAATGTTTTCGCACCATCTCAGGATCTTGATGCTCTTGGACTTCTAGATTCTCTGCAGCAATATCAGAATTAACAATCTGCTCCGCAGTTTCTTCTTTTTTAGCAATCGCTGCTTGAATCCCTTTAATTTGTTCTAGCATTTCAGGATTATTCGTACTTGATGCTAGACTTGCTGCAGCACTCGCTAAACGTGCAAGTTCAGCAGGATTTGCAGTAGCGGTAAGTTGAGCCTTAATTGCCCCAAGTACATTCTTAACTTGAGCATCTTCTAATTTTTGTGAAGACTCTCCTTTATCTATTCTAGATAATAACTGTTTTAAGTCCTTATCTACACTATCTGCATCTTGCTTATCCGGTTCTGTAGGAACGTTATTAGCAATAACCTGCTCCTTAGCTTCATTAGGTGTATTACCTGCTTGAACAGCATTCTCTTTTGCTTCTACGCTAACTTTTACTGCTTGCTCGTCCTCTTCCGTGCTCGTATCTTCTCTATTCGCATCAACACTTTCTTCCTTTTTTTGTGTATCGCCTATATTAGTACCCGGTGATGACTGTTCCTTCTTATTATTTGTTTCGTTCTGCTCAACCCCGACAGGATCATTTGTTATGCCTTCTGCCTTCGGGGCTTGATTAAATTCACTATTTATCTGAGAAGTATTTTGCTCATCTGCTATATTAGCATTTGATGGCGAGGTAACTGCCTCCGGTGTTAAAGTATCGTGATTGATGCTAGTATTTTCTTTTTGATCCTGCTTATTATTGCTGTTGTTATCATTCAGTTGTGTTTTTTCATTATTTACATTTTTATCATCTTGTCCATCTTTACTCATAAAACCTCAATTATATTCTAATCTTTTGTTGCTAAAATGCTTTACTACTTCTTTATTACTTAACTTATGTTTATACAAAAACTTTAATTGTACAGGGTAACTCTGTCAATTCTTTTTATCTTTCTTCTGTTTAGGAAATTGCAATACTTTGCCCATATTTTCCTTTGGTGTTTTTTGTTTAGTATTTTTATTAGATACTTTAGTATCAAATACTATCCTTAGTATCTCACTAGTATTTGATACTGTATGTATTATTAGTGCTTGCTTAATTTCCTCAGGTATTTCGGCTAAGTCACGCTCGTTATCCTTAGGGATGATGACTTCCTTAATACCTTCTCTTACTGCAGCTGTTAGCTTTTCTTTAAGCCCCCCTATCTCAAGCACTCTACCCTTTAATGTAATCTCACCAGTCATTGCTATATCTTGTCTGATCTTCTTGTTACTAAGTAGTGAGTAAAGAGCCGTATATATAGTGATGCCCGCAGATGGTCCGTTTTTAGGCGTTGCTCCTGCTGGCAGATGTATATGTATGTCATGAGTCTTTAATATGTCATCGTTGATTTCTTTAGTTTTAGAATCTATGCTTGATTTTAAACAGGTCATCGCAGCATCTATTGATTCTTTTAATACTTCTCCTAGTTTGCCTGTTGCTTTAATCTTTCCGTCACCTTTGTATTTTGAAGCTTCTATTTTAATTAAATCGCCTCCCCTTGCTGTATGAGCAAGACCGTTGATCATACCAATAGTAACTTCATCATCTTGTAGTTTTTGTTTGTGATATTTAGAGTGCTTGAAATATTCTTCTATAGTTTCCTTATTTAAGGTGATTTGCTCCTTTCTTGCTTCTGCTAAGAGAGATTTTTGTAATAGCTCTTTTATTTTTCGCTCTATATCTCTTACGCCTGATTCCCAAGTATAATTCTCGATGATGTACCTAATCAGTTCGTTTGAGAGGGTGAATTTGTTGCTTGGAACATTTGCCTCTTTCATTAGCTTTGGTATGATGTAATCTTGTGTGATTTTAACTTTTTCATTATCGGTATAACCACTAATATCAATTACTTCCATACGATGTAATAGTGGATATGATATATTATCGATTGAGTTTGCTGTGGCGATGAAAAATACTTTTGACATGTCATAGCCAAAATCAAAGTAATCATCAGTAAAGCTATCATTTTGTGATGGATCTATTAA
Organism: Rickettsia felis URRWXCal2; assembly: GCA_000012145.1. GTDB lineage: Bacteria > Pseudomonadota > Alphaproteobacteria > Rickettsiales > Rickettsiaceae > Rickettsia > Rickettsia felis. Next base: position 25,168 of record CP000054.1, on the reverse strand, counting down.
CTGTAGTAATGCTCCTTCAAGTAACGCCCCTCTTTCTTGACTGATTTTATCTATTTCGTCTAAAATCATTACGGGATTGCTACTACCTACTTCAGAAAGTAGTGACAGTACTTTACCGGGTCTTGCACCCATATAGAAATCCATACACCCCCTGATCAAGTCCTCATCTCTTGCTCCAGCAAGTGATAATGTTACGCTTTTGCGGTTTAGTGCTTTTGATATTATTTTAGCAATTGATGTTTTTCCAACTCCAGGAGCATCAACTAAACATAGTATTGGAGGTTTGGCATTCTGAGAGTTTGCCATGAATGCTAAAGCTTCTATAATCTTCTGTTTAATGCTCTCAAGACCATATTGATTTTCGTTTAGCACTTTCTCAGCTTCGATAATATCAATAGATGCTTTATCATACTTGCCCCATGGAAGTCTGAAAAGATAGTTTAGATATTTTTCTGTGTAGCTTCTATCTCCGTCATTACTACCCTGACTGCCTTTAAGGCGTGCTATTTTCTGCTCAGCTACCTTTCCAACATTTGAAGGCAGCGGTGTATTTGATAATAGTACTTCAAAATCTTTGTCACTTGCTTGACGTGCTATAGCTTGTAGTGCCTCCTTTTTATTATTTAATGCGTGCTGAAAATTAGGATCTAGCTTTATAGCTTTGTTATATTCTTTTATCGCTTCCTCGTATCTCTTAAGATTATGGAGTATATCGCCCTTACAACGATAAGCATCTGCATAATCAGGCTTTAGTGCTATCGCCTTATTGTAGCAGCTAATAGCGTCGTTATGTTTTTCTAAACTGGCTAAAGCATAACCTTTTTCATTATAAGCTTCAGCATAATCAGGCTTTAGCTCTATCGCCCTATTGAAAGCTTTAATTGCCTCTTCTGCCCGCTCTAACTTTAAAAGTGCTTTTCCTTTATGATGGTAATACATAGAACGGGTAATAATATTACTTGCTTCCTCGAAAGATATTAATGCCTCTTCATATTCCCCATTCCCATACAACCTCTGACCTTGCCTAAAATAATGTTCTGCATCATTTTTAGGTCTAATGAATTTCTCAAGTAAGTTTATTATCGGTTCGTACCCTTCTATTAACTTCTCATCTTTAATTTTTGTTTTTTCATCTATAGTCCGCACTAATAACTCGCTCAGTGCCACTATGCCATTTTTATATACTTTGAAGTTAAAGAGATTGGTATGATCTTCACGAGGTATATTATCAATGCCATCTGTTTTCATGACTTTATTACATAGTTCAAGAGCTAATACATAACTCTTCATATTTTTACGACGTATCTTTACTTCTTCCACTTCAGCTATATTCTCTTGATATTCTACATTTTTCATACAACACCTATTTTCTAAGTATTAATTTAAGATTAATTCTTTATGTTCTTATTGGCAATGTTAAGGCAGGTAATACCTACCTCTTTGCCTTACGACTGTTTTATTTTTGTTATTTTCTTAAATGTTTTTTATTGTTGGTCTAGAGACTCACCTTCAGCTTTAAAACTCCTTGATGACTCTTAAATCGCCTTTGCCTTTGCTGGTCGTACAATAGCTCTAGCTTAATGTTCTGACTAGCTGCTATTAATCCGACTCCAGCATTAAGACTCGTCCTTTCGTTTTGAGCATTAGCTGATATGGTACCAGTGCCGATAGTTTGCTTGGACTCGTAGTACGTTAAAGTGAAAGGATGGCTTGTGCCCCTGCTACCTATTTTTCTCTCTACCGAAAAATGTACCGTTGGTGTTATTGATATTGCCCGTGGAGTACTACCATTTAGTTTAATAGGAGCAAATATTACTCTGCTACCTATCTCACCGCTTAAGGCTTGGTAACTCTTTTTAGCACTCTCTATAGACAGGTTACTTGCTATTTGCTCTTGGTAAGCGTTTGCTTTCTCATATTCGTATCTCAACCCAATATGAGGTATTAGCGTTACTGCTTTGGGTAACTCTACTCTGTAGTTAAGATGAGGCTCAAAACTCAATAACTTTGATCTTGCTTTCCTGCCTTTACTAAGTCCTGCTGAACCTATGACCGAAACGCTCATATTACGGCTTACTGGACTTAAGCCGTATAGACTAAATATATGAGTATCATATTTAGCTCTGTTACTTGCGGTACTGCTTCGTAAATCACTTGACCCGCCTTGATCTTGATATTTAACACGGCTACTAAATTTGCTAAAATTAGCACCGAGTAGTAAGTCATTTTCAAGGTTAAGCTCTAGCCCAATAGTGCCTCCAGCTATTTTGCTACTATAGCCATTTAAGTCTGCTTTAGATTTTTGTTTGTTGCTGCCAAGCGTGCCACTACTCCATATGTGATATCCAATGATTCTAGCAAGAATGTCTGTGCCATCTTCCCCTGCAGATACAGGAGATATTAATATATCCCTCACAAACATACGGTGTCTGATCTGTTTACTGGATATTTTGTTAGCCTCTCGTGCTTGGTTATGTGACGCTACTGCAATGGTCGCTTTTTTAAGCAACTCTTCTTTATCTTTAGCAGTCGATTGTTCTTGTGGCTCAGTGCTTACGGTACCACCTAAGTTAGTAGATATATCTTTAGATAAACTATCTTCTTCGTCCACCTCATCTAGTATCTCAAAATCGCTCTCCGTGGTACTCTCTTCTTGTTGCTCTTCTTTAAAACCACTACTGTCTGCTGCAAAACTTACTTCATTAATGCTATCATTACTTGCAACAGCTGATGATTGCCTTGATACTTGCAACTCTCTTATGCTGTCAAGTTCCGCTCTATCCTCTTCAATCGCAGGTGGTGAAATTGGTATCCCGTCCTCGTCGCCACTATCCTCAGAATATTCGCTACCACTACTTGTATACAGTGTCATATCCATCAGTATCTGAAATACTATCCTCACCACTCCAATCATCATCGTCCCCACAACTAGAACCGCTATAACCGCTATCTTCTATCGCTTCATCTAGCATTTTTATTACTTTCTTTTCTTCCTCGCCTAATGAATCAGCTTCTGAAATATGTAAGTCTTCTAAACTACTAAGCACTGATAGCGGTGGTGCTGTTGGCTCTATTTGCTTCGGCATACTAAATTCAGCTTCAAAAGCCGCACCTATCAGGGTATCAGGGTCTTGCCAAGGTTCTGAGTACTCCGTAACGCTGCTTGCTATACTAATAGTATCTATAGGCTTGCTGTATATAGGCTCTTCTGATCCCCCGCCTATTATGCCTGCTAAATTATTACCACCTTGGCTTTTAAGCTGTTCCCTTAAGAGTGCTATCTTAGATCTGATACTATGTTGTGATGTAGTGCCGGATCTATCCCCATGACTACACCTTCCCTATTCTCGCCTCTTTCTCTAGCTTTTTGCTCTATCCTAGCTTTAACTGCCTCAGCTTCAACTCGGCGTCTTTCTCTTGCTATCTCCTCATTCTTCCTAGCTGCTTCCTCCCATTTCTTTTTGTTCTGCTCCCGAATTGTTGCTGCTCTTGCTAAAAATTCTCTGCTTTCTTCCGTGCAATCTCCTCAGCTGTTAATTTAGCTGCTTGCTTTACTACTTTCTTGGACTTAGCACTATCCTTCTCTCCAGATATACCTCTTCTTCTCTCAAGCGTATCATACAGTTGACTCATTAAATCCCCGCCATCGCTAGATACAACTTTAGGCTTTGGTTCTTTCTTGACTTTTTTAATATGTTTTTGCCAAAATTCCTGATTGATTCAAGTAGTGCTGACCTATTGTCTGATTTCCCTCCAATACTTGCATCGCTGATGAAATCAGGCATAGCTGGGAGCACAGGCGGAATTGGAGGAGCTGATGGTGGTGACTGGGGCATGATTGGTGGTAAAGGCACGTTAGTGCTAATTCCTGCAGAATCCTTACCAAATAGAAAACTTTGATTTGGTTCTAAGATACTTGATTCTACGCTAGGATGTGCTTTAGCATCTAATGTTGCTGTGAGCATCATAGCCGATAATAGGCTTGCAGATACTATACGTGAAATTTTGCTTATTGATCTGCTGTACTTCCTACTGTAGTAGTTCTCGCTATAACTAGCTGGTAAAAAGTAGTCAGACTCTAGATATTGTGATTGATTTGTGCTTGAAGCAGCAAATAGCTTACTACTATTGCCAACAGTGTGATGATGTGATATATTCATAAATGACCTCATATTTATTTATGGGTTGTTATTTTACCGGTAGATGCTCAAACTTTGGTCAGGGTGAGCGTCTACCGGTTTTTTCTTTTCTGTAATAATTTCCTTATTTGTTCTCGATTACTACATCTCATAGAACTAATATTATATAAGCCTAAAGCTTAAGTCAAGTATAATTCACACTTATGAAGTAATAATTATTTTTTATGAAGAATGAACGATGATTTTATGAATTAATATATATGATTGAATAATTATTTTTTATGAAGTATTATTATTAACTTGTTATATTTTGCTATAGCAAAATTAGTTTTTAACATTTAATGAAAAATTTTTATGATTGTGATTATAGGAAGTAATAAAGGTGGTACAGGTAAAACAACTACTGCTACTAATATTGCATTAGCACTTGCATATAGCAATTATGATGTGTGTTTAGTAGATGCTGATTTCCAAAGATCCGCATCACGTTGGCATCAAGATCGTCAAGAAGCAAAACTTATGCCATCAATTACTTTGATAGAGAAATACGATAATATTTCCACTACTTTAGAAGAATTAGACAAAAAGTTTAATTACATTATAGTGGACGTTGCTGGACGTAATAGCAGGGAAATGATTACAGGTTTAAGTGTTGCTGACATACTAATATCCCCTCATCAAGCTAGTCAATTAGATTTAGATACGATAGTTGAATTACAAGAACAAATCATAAGAGTTAAAGATATTAATCCTAAGTTGTCATCTTACATATTACACACCATGGCTAGCACGAACCCAACTGTAAGAACAAATGAAAGAAAAGAATTTTTTGAGTATCTTAGTGATTTTCCGCAGCTAAAACTATTAAATACATGTTGTTATTACCGAAAAATATATAGAGATGTGATGCCTTTAGGGAAGGCAGTCATAGAATATAACAATTTACAAGCTAAAAATGAAATACTAGAATTAATTAAAGAAGTGTTCTGATTATGGCATTAAAAAAACGTCCATTGCAGATTTCTCAACAAAAGATTGAGAATTTAGCAAATGAATTAGCAGATAAACCTTATGGTTATACAAAAGAAGATGATACTCTTGTGCGTACTACAATTTCACTCCCTGCTTCTGTTTTATTCAAATTAGAAGATCTCTCGAGACATAATAAACGGACAAGGAGCTCATTAAAATCCGTGAGTGCAATAATCCGTGATTGTATTGCAAAATCTTTAAATATTTAATTATAAAAATGATGTATATAACAGCTCTGCAGTTAAAAGTTGCTCGGAATATTTTAGATTTAGGGGTGCGCGACATTGCAGTATTATTACATGTTAGTAAAACTACAATTAGCAAAGTAGAACTCAACAAAACTCGTGATTTTCTACCAAAACATAATGCTGCACTTGTTCATTTTTTCTCTTGTAATAATATCTCTTTTCCTAATCCATTTAGCATTCAATATAAACCACAAAATATAATTAATACCAACACAGAGAGTGCAATAACTAGATTTCAGTTAAAAGGCGCTCGATGCATTCTCAATATCAGTCAAGCCGATCTTGCTAAAGCATTAAATATAAATAGATCAGTAATAATTGAGGCTGAAAAGTACCAAAATGAGCAACGCTTAACACTTTTTGGACAACAGAAAGAACTTGAGATAATACAATTTTTTAATGATAATAATATTGTACTATATGACCATTTGTCCTTGTTTTTTAGAAAAAGAGTAGACAAATGATTTTTGTTATGCTAGGCTCTACTTCATGAGCTTATTTTGCATAACAAAACAAAGGGTTAAGTCCTAGAATTAAAATATCCCAAGACTCAACAACTTATAAAAACTTTCGCAGGGCTTTATAAGTTTATAGTACATGTTTTTATATAAAAAGTCAAGGGTCTTAGGTACTTAGCTCCATGAAAGGAGCATAAAATGCAATTATTTTATCCACTTGGGTTACCAAGTGAGAATATAGGTATACATGGGTTCCATGATACCACAAAGAATCAATCATACATCCCAATAACTGGATGTTTATTAGAGTACCTTATCAGTTCTTAAAGCAATTAAATTCTAATTGTAGCATTTCTGCAACATCTAGAGTAATAATGTTGTATCTTTTTACTAAGATTTATAAATCTTCTGCTAATAAGTACAATTATGATGATTCTGATAGTTCTTTAACTCGTCATTCATACTCTATTGTTACTTCTTATAGGAAATTACAAAAAGAACTTAAATTACACAGAAATTCTATTTCTAAAGCATTGAAGACTTTAGAAGATAATAATTTTATCTCTAAACAGAGATTTTTCATAAAAGATACAGAAGATTATAACAATAGCAGAGCTGATAAATCATTGTGGCAGATATCAGTGCTTAATGTTCCATTTATCACCAATCATAATAATCGCCATACACAAGAAGCAGTAATTAGCAATCAAACTAAGGTGGAATATAATAACAACGAAGCCTTGGAATCCTCTAAGGAATGGGAATGCACTAAATATGACCCTGCTTGCACTGATTATGGTCAATTATATAATAAAGACTTTTGTATTAAAGGATAGTATTATTGAAAATATAGATTATATAGATGGTAAAAAAAAGTTTTTGGAAAACGAGCTTTGCTCGTTTCCATCTGAATCTTATAACAATTCTTTTAAAAGTTCTATTAAGGCTAAACCATCTTGTTCTAATACTACCTCTGAATCCGCTGCAAGAACCATCAAAGATATATCTGAATATAAGGAACTAAGGCATTTCTACCCACTTTCTGAAAAAGATATAGATACGCTTAACTTTAGAGCTGGTAGAGAATTCAGCAATAATTTTATGAATCAGTTATTACTGAAGCTCTACATCAAATATCCTGAGAAGAGATTTAAGAACAAATTCACATTCTTAAGCTACATGGAGCAGATCCTTGCGAATGAGAAGCATCAAGGGCCTTTAGTAAATCATACAAGCTTTAGGTTTAGCTGTAATATAGAGAAAAACTTACTCGAATATGAGAAATACCTAAACAAAATAGAGAGCTCATTTGATACAAGCAAAGAAATGCAGGTAAGGAAGAAAATAGCAGGAAGATTTAGTACAGAATTAGCATATGAAATACTAACGAAAGTACAATTTAAGACAAACCATGGGAATAGTGTTGTTGCTGCGTTAGTTCCAAACCAGCTTGCTTTAAGCGAGCGACAAATAGCAACATTAAGTGAGCAATTAGAAGCAGTATATGGTGTAAACGGTTATTATGTACAGGAAGTTGAGCAAGAAGAGCAAATTACAGATATAAAAACTGAGGATGTAGGATATGATGAAGATGGCATATTGGAAGGTGGAAGAAAAGAAGAAATTGAAAAGAAAAATTCTAAAATCAAAGAGCCTGATATTATTTCTAGTAACAAAGATATTGGAATTTTAGATATAGGTAAGGAATTAGATGCAACCAACAAAAACACAGTATGGCATCAAATCAGAAAAGGCTTAAGAAAAGAGTTAGGTGAGCATATTGATCAAGCTTGGTTTGCAAAAGCAGAGGCTAAAGAATGCAGGAACACTGGTCTACTCACGCTAACAATGCCAACAAGGTTCATGGCAGATTGGGTACGGAATAACTACTCGCATGTGATACGGAGGCTTAGTGAAGGATATGGGATTAAGAGGGTGGAGTATGGTATGCGTGATATTTTATAGTATTCACAGATAGATATTTTAGAAAATAAAAAATCCTAACACACTCATTAATTAGTACCAAAGGAAAGATTAACAGCAGTAGTTGTTTTACCTGTACCACCTTTATTACTTCCTATAATCACAATCATAAAAATTTTTCATTAAATGTTAAAAACTAATTTTGCTATAGCAAAATATAACAAGTTAATAATAATACTTCATAAAAAATAATTATTACTTCATAAGTGTGAATTATACTTGACTTAAGCTTTAGGCTTATATAATATTAGTTCTATGAGATGTAGTAATCGAGAACAAATAAGGAAACTATTACAGAAAAGAAAAAACCGGTAGACGCTCGCCCTGACCAAAGTTTGAGCATCTACCGGTAAAATAACAACCCATAAATAAATATGAGGTCATTTATGAATATATCACACTATCCTTGTGTTGGCAATAGTAGTAGGGTAGTACCTGCTCATTCCCACAAAGCTTTAGCTAGTGCTGCTTCTCGGAGCGTTAGCAACTCTTGTGCATTACCACAAAAACCTCATTCACAAAAAAGTACAAAAGATAAATTAGAATATAAAACTGAATCTAAAGCTGCAAGGTTAGTTAGTATATCTCATGACCGCGATTCTGCTGGTTTTATGGATCAAGCGGATAATGCAAACCATAATACCCAATCCCCAACAGAATTATTTAACTCTAAGAGCCAGTCACGTAAAACAATCACAGTATTAATAAGTTTTTTAAAACTCAGCAAATATGATGATGCGTGGCTAAAGCTAGGCAAGCAATTACTGTTACTACACAAAACTCCAAATAAGCAAAAATTCTATAGATCTGCATTATGTTGTTTTAAATCATCAATCAAAGCTCATCCTGATAATCACGTTGCATATTACTTCAGCGGCATCATATTGTGTCTTCTTGGAAGATACGAAGAAGCGGTTAGGATGTTTTTGTCCAGTCTTCGTAAAAACGCAGAAACAAGTACTACTTTGCTACATACATTATCGGAGATGTTAAGCATTACAGAGGGGATAAGACTTGCTACGGGAGGCGAGGATGTAAATGGTATTGGTAATAGTGATGCAGCTGTGCAGCAAGATTCTTCATCAAATAACAGAGATACAATTAACAAGGATTCAATATTTAATAAAACTCTAGACAAGCTAGAGATGGCAATCATCAACAAACTTCAAAGATGCAAAATAGAAGGAGCAGTAAGTAATAGTATGGCTAAAGAACAAGAGCAGTGGAACAGATATTTTGAACTAGGGATGTATTGGTATGGAAGAGAGCAGGGGAATCATAAGTCACTCATGTATTTTAGAAGATGTCTGCAACTAAACCCTAAGAATGAACAAGCAAATTATTATGTTGGTCTGATAATGCAAAAGCAGGGTAGATACCATGAGAGCTTAGAGGCTTATAAGCAAGCAATATCATTAAGACCTGACGAGGGGTTTTATTACTATATGGCATCGCAAGTTTATACGGATTTAGAAGAATCTAAGGAAGCAATAGAGATGATAGATAAGGCAATATCCTTATCACCTAAAGATATAGCGTATAGGAATATGAAAGAACATATATTACGTGCATTTGGAATAGAGCAAGATTTAGTAGATATAGTGAAGATTACCGGTGAATTACCTAAGGTTTAAATAAGCAGTCAGTTTAATTAAGAAATCAATTATAGAGGATGGGCAATGAAAAAAAGAAATGAACAAGAAGCATTCAAACTCTTAACAAGTGGACAATTATTGGCATTGTATAGGAGTTATTCTAGAGCTGGAGAACTAAAATATGCCTCTCCAGTTTTAGAGTATTTGTTGGAATCGACATATAGTGACGCAGAAAGGTATTTTGAGAAAGCGGTTGTATTAAAAGAGATACTTAGAACAGAAGAAGCACTTGAAGCGTGTGATAAGGCAATAGAGCTAAAGCCTGATTATGCGGCAGCTTACGATTTAAATGGAAGAATTCTATATAGACCTTGGAAATACGAAGAAGCAATCAAAGCCTTTGATAAGGTTATAGAACTTAATCCTGATTTTCAGGACGTGTATTTAAACAAAGGATGGTGTTTAACTGAGATTGGGAGATATGAGGAAGCGGTAGAATGCTTTAACATAGGTATAAAGAAAAATCAGTGTAGCGAGGAATTATACGCAAGTAAGGCTTGGGTTCTTTTGCAAGAATTAAATCAAAAAGATGAGGAAGCTTTGCAAGCGTATAAGAAAGCAATTGAGCTAAGTCCCAAAGACAATATTTATTATTTTTTTGCCGCTCAAATATTAAAAGAATTAGGGCAAGATGAGGAGGCTATAGCAATGATAGATGAGGCAATAGCGTTAGAACCTACTATGAAGGAATGCATTTTATATTGTTTTAAGAATGATGATTTTGACTATGTGGTGACATTAAGGAAGCGAGAGTGCATGAAGCTAACAAAAGCATATTTTCGTGAATAGCAAAAGTATTATTGAACAAAGTGAGGGTAATATATGAAAAATAAGAATTATATCCAAAGAAGCAGTATGAGATTGGGCGAAAAGGAGCAAAAAACTTATTTTAAGCAAGGCATTAACTTTTTGGATCAAGGGAAATATGAGAAAGCTTTGCAGATATTTGGGATGCTTTTGATGGGAGAGTCAAAAAATGCAAGTTTTCATTATTACAAAGGTAATACACTTCATAAGCTTAAAAGATACGAGGAGGCATTAGAAAGTTTTAAGGCAGCAATAAAGTTAAAGCCATGGGAGGGAGCATATTACTATGGCCTTGCTAGTAGTTATTACGCTGTTGGTAATGGGACTGAAGGGCTTGAGGCTTTACAAAAAGCAGTATCTGTTTATGGGGCTTCAGAAAAAATATACCACAAACATAATATGCTTGCGGGCTTTAAGAGGGTAGAAGGCGGACATCAAGAGATGCAATTGAATGTTGTGGCTCACACAGCAATAGAGTCATGTAGTCATCTTAAACAATATGCAGAGGTAAAAGTAGGAGATAATTATAGTTTTGGATTTATGAGATAAGTATGCATACGAATAATTAGACAGAGCCAATATTAGTGATGTTTATCTTATTTTATGCCTTTCCCCTTTTTCTTTTACAGATATAGCGGGGGAGCATGAGGGGGCTAGCATAGCCCCTCTCATATAGTTTTAGTTACACAAGAGAAAGGTAATTAAGGCTTCAGTTTGAAGAACATGAAAACACAATGAATTAAAAACTAACAAACAACCAAAAGGAGAAACGCAATGTTTAAAATAGCAAGAACAGTAAAACAAATATATAATGCGGCAAGAAATATCCCTAAGTCTTTTCTTTCAAGTATTAACAATGGGCTTAAATATTGTAGTCAAAGCAAAGGATATGTAGAGGATGCAAGCGAGGAGTTCAGCTTTTTAAAGGCACCACGGGATCAGTTAAGCAAGGATTTAATTCAAGACAAATTTAAGGCTTTTAAGCCAAATCTTCAGAATTTAGAAAATCTAAAGTCTACGCAATTATTAGATTCAGCAGAGATTAGAAAACTAATATATGCAAGATTTGCAGATGAGATAGCAGCTAAGCCAAGTGATACTGAAGAGAATCAGAACCTTGAGACCAAGAGCCATGCTACAAGAGGGCATGTAGAAACTTTTACCACTTACAATATTGCAGATGAGTTTAATGACTTAAGGGAGCAGGGATATAATTTTAAGGAGCTGAGAAGTGCAATTATAAACCATAACTCATCTCAACAATCTGAAAATATTGAAGAAAGAAACACCAGTGATAATAGAAGCGGTAAAAGCTTAAGCCAGCGTATGAAAGAGCTGGTGGTATCAGGACATATATCAAGTTACTCGGGTGAGTCAGGCTTAAAGGAAGAAGTAGAAAAGGTAATGCACCAGAAAGCATTAGTGATCGAGGAGTTTATGCAAAAAGTGAATGAGAGATTGGGATTTGTGAGTGTTGATAATTCAGTGTTGCTTGTTGATTCAGAAAATGATGAAGCTGGGACTGATGCAACTAAGACAGATTTATTGGGTGAGTATTAAGAACCAATGCCTGTGTGGTAGTGCATATAGCTACCACACTATCTTCATAAGTTTAAAACACAAATATTTAAGTTTTTTATACAGGTGGTGAGTATGAAACAGGTAGAAAGACAGAAGCTTAATCAAAAATTAATGAGAGCTGCAGCTACAGGAGATATAGAGGCAGTACAAAAGCTTGTGCTTCGTGGTGCTGATATATATTGTCGGGATCATCAAGGGGATACTGCATTATCACTTGCAGCAGGTAGCGGTTATTTAGATATTTTAGATATTTAAGTAGTTTGAAGAAAAGTGAGATCAGGTAGATTGTATTTAAATAGCGGTAATAATCATGAATAGCACTAATAGAGTTAAACGTGGCAGATTTATAACATTAGAAGGTGTAGATGGCAGTGGTAAATCCACACAATGCCGTATATTAAAGGAATATTTAATTTCTCGGGATATTCCTGTTATGTCAACTAGGGAGCCTGGAGGCACAGAAATTGCTGAGGAGATGCGAAGTATCTTGGTACATAGAGATTTACTGCCGATGTCGGAGTTATTGCAAGTGATGGCAGCACGCTATGATCATATTGTAAAAAAGATTCTTCCCGCAATAGAAGCGGGCTATACGGTGATATGCGATAGATTCATTGATTCTACGGTCGTGTATCAAGGTTTAGAGATTGATAGTGGTATGGAACTCGTATACAGCTTGCATAAAAAGCTTATGCCCTCTATAATGCCGGACATTACGTTTTTCATTGATATAGAACCAGTATTAGCGATGGAAAGAGTAAAAGTTCGTAATGGTAGTAACTATAGTAGCAGTAATTTGAGAAATAATAGATTTGATATTAAGGACTTAGATTATTACAAGAAGATCCATAATGGTTTTAGAACATTAGCTGATAAATACCTGAAACGCATAAAGACAATTAAGGTAACGGCTTTAAGTACACCAACACCAACACATAAGATTATCACGAGATATTATCAAGGTTTGGATTTAGGATATGCCAAACAAATATGAGAATAGCTAAAGTCATGAATTTGTAAAGTTGCTGTATACTCGCAATATGTAAGCGACAATATTCATAAGATAACAAAAGAGGAAAATCAATGTTTAAAATAAAAAATATTACAAAAAGCATCAAGCACATAAAGAAAATACTAACACCTAGTTCTCACAAAACGACATGTTCTAGCATAGTAGCATCGACATTTGATATGGAGACATCTAATAAAATTACCTCTGACTTTGGTTTTAGTAAAAAGTATGTTGTGAATAACAGTAAAGAGATAGATTGGGTAGGAATCAGGAAAGCAATATATAACAGATTTTCTGATGAGATCGATGCCACAAATATACAGAGCTTGGAGCAAGTTACGCCACTTGTTGCATCGAAACAACAAGGGTTTAGTGCTACGAATGTAAATATCAATTGGGCAGAGATTAGGGCATTAATATATAACAGGTTTGCGGATGAAATACATGCGTGGAGCAAGAAGCAGCATGGTGATATTATAAAATATAGTCCAGTGAGAGATGTGAATGAAGAACTGGAGATAATAAAAGAGCAGGGATATAGTTTTGCAAAACAAAAAGCTGCTTTAAAAAGGAGTATCACAGATAAATGGGACGAGATTGAGAGAATAAAATATTTGTCTCAGGACACATCATGGAATACCAAGAGTCAACAGAAGCTATTATCACATGATAATAGTATTATTGGTAGAATGAAATTCTTGTCTATTAAGGGTTACTTATCAAATTATGCTGGAGATGATGAGTTGTCACAATCCATCGATTCAGTAATCAAAATTAAAGATACATTGATCACAGAGTTTATGAATAGAGTCTATGATAAGCATATGCATGCTACAGCGGCTCGGCAAAATGTAGCGGAGGCAATAACATTTGACAGTTTAATAGATGAGCAAGAAGTGATGGTATTAGGAGAATAACAATAATAGTCAAATGTAAGACTTTAATATAACATTATTGAGTTGTTCTAGCTAATTAAGTATGTAATTTCTAGCTACTATATTAAAAGTATATACGGCGTAATATTTCTGTTTTAAGTTGTTACATACTTAATTAGCATTTAATAAGCAAAGATAAAGCAATAAATAATCAGTAGGAGAGAAAATTAAGAGGAGCAAAGAATGACAACAGCAATACACACACAACAAACATTTGAGCATATCGAACAGGGAACAGTCGACAATATCAAGGGTGATAATACGACTCATGATAGTACATCAGAATCCATCAAGAGTAACCGAATATTATCATTATCCGGAGGTGGAGTTAAGGGGATAGCGGAGCTAGTGGTGCTAGCTGAGATAGAAGAGCGAACAGGTAAATCTATATCAGAATTATTTCCTATTATTTCCGGTACTAGTGTAGGCGGTCTTATTGCGGGCTTGCTAACTATCCCAAAAGAGCAAGGCTCAAACATAGCTAAATATAGTGCAAAAGATGCTTTGAAGATATTTACAGACGCAGCACCGAAGATTTTTGAACATCATTGGTATGACGGAATAAAACAAATATTCACCCATAAGCATAGTCAAGGACCATTAAAGGAAATATTAGAGCAGCATTTGGCAGGATTAAGATTAGATGATACAACATCTAGATTAATAATCCCTGTCACTGATTTAGCAAGCAAAGATAAAGAGGTTAAGATATTTGATAGTCATGATTCTTATAGTCCGCATATAAGAGTTCAGGACGTGTTACTAGCAACCACTGCAGCACCAACATATTTTAAGCCTGTAACTAATCAAGAGCATATTAAGGGTTATGAGAATCAAGAGGATGCACTATATGCGTATGCAGATGGAGGGCTTGGGGCTAATAGACCGGCATATGAAGCACTCAAGATATTAAAGAACGGTCATAGTAGGGAAGAGAATGCCAAAATACTTGATGATACTATGGTATTATCACTTAACTTTGATAATGATCATAAGGCTAGCAGCTCCATACCTAAGATAGGATTTGATGGAGTAATAGGATGGCTTGTTAAAGGAAAGCTAGTTAGTCGTCTAATGCAAAGCAGTGAAGATAGCTCCACAGCAGAGGTAAGAGTAGGTTTACCGGGCGAGGATGAGTTTGTGGAGGTGAAGCTACCTATTACTAAAGAGACAAGTAGTTTAGATAATAGTAGCCTTAAAAACATAGAAGCATTAGTAGCGGTAGGTCGTAAATATATAGAGGAGCATACGGAGCAGTTACAAAAGCTATGTGATAATTTAGTAAAATATGTAGAGGTCGAGACTAAAGCTATGACTCATGAGAAAGCAGCAAAAGACGCGGGGGGAGCAATAGAACTTGGTTCAGGCTTAGATTTAGAGAATAGTAGTGATGACGATGCTATGATAAATAAGGAAGCTATAGCAAATAGTAATGAAGATGCTAATAAGAGCGATGGTGATGATGTTGTAAGTAACTCTATTATCACCAATGAAAATAGAGAGCAGATACTGGACGGTATCAAGCAGTATCTCACATCATTTGCAAATGATAACCCTGATTTACAGGAAAATATTGTTCAGTATTTAACTTCTGTGAATGATTATAGTAATCAGGAATTAGAGAAGCTAATACTGGATTTTGCAGAAGGGCAAAAGGTAGTGCAAGAAATGGAGCTACATGAGGCAGAGAGCGTACTTGCTCCTTATATGAGTTGCGGCATGGAAGCTAATCAAGAAGCTATGGAACTTGAAGGGATAGATGATGAGGTACAAAATCATGAGGTTTTGGCGTGAAGAAATACAGCAAGAGTACATAACATGAATAGCAATGTAAATGTTGACCTTGTGCCATTGCTGTTAAATGTCATATAGTTAACTCTAAGAGAAAGTAAGAAATGAAATAATGCATATAGT
Source organism: Rickettsia felis URRWXCal2 (assembly GCA_000012145.1). GTDB lineage: Bacteria > Pseudomonadota > Alphaproteobacteria > Rickettsiales > Rickettsiaceae > Rickettsia > Rickettsia felis. The sequence continues at coordinate 9,404 of CP000054.1, read as the reverse complement.
ATGATGCTTTTAAATGATGGTAACCCAACAAGTATTAATCAAAAAAAAGAAACTGAGCCTACATTAAGTAGGCACAGAATATTTAATTGGTTTGACAATCTCCCTAAGATTTGCCAAGAGTTGTTTACGGATGCAGTACAGATTTCAGACAAAAGAAAGACAATATTTGGAAAATGGGATGGAAAGGAATAAAGATTGCCGAGTTTGGAGAAGAATATGGTCAAAAAACTTACTTGATACTTCAGGATGCAACAAGATCACTAACAACTATCACAAAGAAATATTTATATTCTTTATTAAATCGAAATAGTTTTATGCCACATGATTCAGAGTCAGTAACGTAAATTGATCATAAAATAGTAGTATATTACCATGAAATGTGGTAATATACTAAATATAGGGTTTTATTGTTCTTTAGCTTGGCAGTCCTGTTGAATATAAAAACAGTATATAGCTCTGCACTTTTAGTAAGGCAAGTTAAATTTAAAAAGGAGTATTATTATGAGTTATAATCAAGAAGGATACGAATTTAAAATAACACAAGCATTTAATTGTTTAAATGACGCAATAGCTTTAACATATTCATCAGTAAATCATTTCTTAGATATACCTAAGGTAATTAATAAATATGGAGTACTTGCTACTGTAGCTTTATCAAAAACAAAACAATTAAATCTTACTGATACAAAGTTAGAGAGTATAGTAAAAAATGGTTTTATTATATATGAGGTAGTAGAAACAATAATCAAGGCAAGTAATGCCATCACTAAAGATCAGCAACTGTTCAGTAAAGCTATAGATGATGGTTTAAATGCTGTAAATAAATTACAGGAGGCAGCGATTCATTTATCAGGTGCTTATGAGCCTCTTGCTGAATATGTAACATCATTCTTTGGTAGTAATGATCAACATGAACCTTTATTATTTGATACATATACGCCTAACTCAACAAGTGCTGTAAACGAAGGCTACCATCTGATAGGTAATAATGCTCAATTAATAGCGGTAGAAGTCTAATAGCACTATTGTTATTGAGCATCACTTTTTGTTAGAAGCAGATTTTAGCAATAAGCAATAAAGAAAGCATCGAAATGATTTAGTTATTTGCTAAATCAGCGGCATTGTTACCCGTCAGGTCCATATCATCATCAGATGATAAAAAATCTGAAATATCTAAAGAACTACAGCAAGAACTGCATAAAACGCTTGAAGAATCGCTAGACAGCTGATCCGAAGTAGATGAAATACCATCTGAATCATCCGAAGCATTGCTTGAGGTGTCGGGAGGATTGATTTCTAGTTCAATGGTTTCAAATGCCTCTTTATTAAATACACGAGTCTCATCCATTTTGCTATATACACCGCTTTTAGGAACGAGTGTTATCCCATCATATATACTCAGATCTGAAATAGTAATATGCTTATTTTTAGGCACATATAATATTATTGTGATTATTGTAACATGTATCAATGAGCTCATTGTTATTCATTATGAAGCTATCCGTAATTTTATTGCAAAAAAGGGCATTATAAGTAAAACTATAGAAATAGCAAGACCACTGTAGAGATTTTATATAATCTAAAGTCTTATTAGTAAATATCCAATCAAGAAGAAAACATATGGCCGCAAACATATTATTAGTATCAAAGGATCGCGAAAGAATTAGTCCGCTAGAGGCAAGATTATATAAAGAGTATTATACTGTATAGCAGAGAACTCTAGTCAGACCATGGCACATATAGCTAAATACAAAATTGATGTAATAATACTTGGAATCGATTTAGAGGAGGTAGACGGCATTAAGATTTGTACTAGATTAAAGCAGAATCCTTCTACTACTTATATACCTGTTGTCATGATAGCAGAAAAAGAGGATACTGATATAAGAATTCAAGCTTTTAATGCAGGTGCAGATGAATTAATAACATATCCAATTAATATTATAGTGTTTACTAGTTAGATTAACAGCATTATCAAGAACCAAGAAGTTAATAGATGAGCTGATGATAAGAAATAGTAGCAATATCATTCTTGGTGTAGCTGCTATGAGTATGGAAGAGGAAGCTGAGAGAAGTATAGCCGTAATTGGTGATAACGGCAACACACAAAGAATTAGTGATAATATTAATAATATCACTAAACATATATACAAATTTACTGGAGACGAAGAGGAGATTAAGGCATCAGACAAAGATATAGACCTAATACTTATCAGCTCTCTTTTATCAAACAAAATGCCCTCAGGAACTATTAAGCCTAATCTTGCATTTTCATTATTATTTAATGAATTTAAACAGTGTAAAACTCCTGTAATTTCAGCTGATCTAGTATTAAAACCATACAGCCCTGCATGCTCTGTCTTCATTTTACGACCAAAAGGCATATTGCTAATTACTACATCGTATTTTATCTTTATATTCTCTTTAGTAACAAAACCATCTTTAATAACATCTATTTGCTTTATAGTATCAGGGGTACCATAACTATTTTGTCTTACGATATTGCTATGTCCATCTCCTGCTAATATCATATTCATTTTAGCAATACGATACATCTTAGTGATTTCCCCGCCATAAACAGTCTGTTTTTTTAATCTTTGTATGTTTTCCGGTGTTCTTAAACTTAAATTATCGTAAATATGCTTATACGATGTAATAAGCATACCTCCAGTACCACAAAATGGATCGTAAACTTTCTCACCAAACTTGGGGTCTAGCAAATTGACCAAAGCAGTTACTATATGTCTTGGAGTGAAATACTCGCCAAAATCAGTATCAGCTCCTCCATAATTTCGTAGAAAATATTCAAAAGCATCACCTTTTATGTCACTATGCGTTGCTGATAAATGTAAATCATCTAATTTTGCTACAATAGTGTTCAAAATTGATGGTTTTACCAAAGTTTCAATAGGACTCAATACATCTCCACCATAAGCCTTTTGGAAATAATCAAAAGCTTAAATAATCAAAAGCTTGTGTATTGATAAAAGTCCATAAATCATCTCCCTTTTTTGCCTTTATTTTATCCCATGTGCACCAGTCCGGAAGCGAATGAATAAGACTATTAGTACCTACTAATTCTGTAATGACTTTTAAGAAAAGAAGATTGCAAAACAATTCAATTCGAGGCAATCCTCTACTTACTCCCGCATCCTTGAATTGATTGTTGATTTCTTTGAATATCGTTAGTAATTCGTCTCGACTTTTAATTACTTTCTCATCAATGCTAAAATATTCGTTCTTATCAATATATTCAATAGCTAACGATTGTTGAATAATCTTACTAATTTCTTCCTTGTCAAGAAAAAGTGGTTTCTGCATTTTAGTATGAAAAGTTTTAGCAAATATTCCATCTGTTGCTATAACAATAGGTGCATTAATAGCTTTAGCATAATTGTTACCTTGCTCTAAAGCTTGTGAAAGATTTGTATTAGGTCGCTTCGCTTCAATAACAATAAGGGGGTCATCACTATTATCACGATAAAGTGTATAATCAGGTCGCTTACTACCTAATGCTTTCCTCTGTTTTTCTGTTTTTGGATTTTGTTTGTAAACATTACGATTAGGTAAACTAGGATTGTCAATCCATTCAAGATTTTTAAGTTGTTCTTCAATTCGTGTTTCAACATCACGTTCATTTAATAATGGCATTTAAACACTTCCTTAAATTTGTAATTAATTTTATATCCTTCGCTAAGCCCTCTTATAACATGCGAGTAATTATTTCTAACCCAATCAGACATAAACCTTGTTGGCATTGTTAGGGTCAGGGTTTTTGTTTCCTTGCATTCTTTAGCCTCTGCTTTAGAAAACCAAGTCTCATCTACAGCTTCCCCTAGCTCTTCTCTTAAGCCTTTCCGTATTTGATTCCAGACGGTGTTTTCGTTAGTTGTATTCACAACGCTGTTACTAGCTGGAATATCAATAGGGGTATCATTTTCTACATTATCAAATACTGCAGTTTTAGGATAAATCATTTCATTGTTTACTCCTATTGCTATCTCTTTTTTCCCTCTACTCCTTTCAGCATATTCTACATCTTCAGGATTTACATCTCCTTCCAACACCGTAACGTAATAACCGTTAATTCCATATACTGCTTCTAGTTGCTCACTTAATGTTGCTATTTGTCGCTCGCTTAAAGCAAGTTGGTTTGGAACTAACGCAAGTATAAAGCTATTATCATTGTTTGTTTTAAACTCTACCTCCTTTAGTATTTCATATGCCACATTAGTACTAAATCTTCCGGCTATCTTCTTCCTTATCTGCATATCTTTACTGGTATCAAATGAGCTTTCTATTTGGTTTAAGTATTTCTCATATTCGAGTAAGTTTTTCTCTATTGCTCCTATATTACAGCTAAATCTAAATGTTGTATGATTTACTAAAGGTCCTTGATGCTTCTCATTCTTTAGAATCTTCTCCATGTAGCTTAAGAACGAAAATTTGTTCTTAAATCTCTTCTCAGGATATTTGATGTAGAGCTTCAGTAATAACTGATTCATAAAATTATTGCTAAATTCTCTACCAGCTCTAAAGTTAAGCGTATCTACATCTTGTTCAGAAAGTGGATAGAAATTCCTTAGTTCCTTATATTCAGATGTATTTTTGATGGTTCTTGCAGCGGATTCAGAGGTAGTATTAGAACAAGATGGTTTAGCCTTAATAGAACTTTTAAAAGAATTGTTATAAGATTCAGATGGAAACGAGCAAAGCTCGTTTTCCAAAAACTCTTCTTCAGATTTTACATCTATATAATCTATATTTTTATTAATATTATTATTTACTATAAAGTATTTAATATATAATTGACCAGAATCAGTGCAAGGAGGGTCATGTTTAGTGCATCCCTTTTCCGAAAAGGATTCTCGGACCCTATTTTTGCCTGTATCATTTTTCTGATCATTAGTGCGTATTGTTGTATTTGAGGTACTGATTAATAACTGAGTCTTATCAAATCGTTCTTCCTGCTCATCATATCCAATTTGTCCTTTTTGTTCATGAAGAGTACTATCATTAGTTATACGAAGTGCATTTACAAGAGATATTCTCCATAATGATTTATCAGCTCTGCTGTTATAATAATTATCATTTTTAATAACTATCTGACCCCTCTTAATAAGATTAGCTGTTTCTAGAGTCTGTAATGCCTTAGTAAGGCTATTTCTGTGTAATTTAAGTTCTTGTTGAAGTTCTTGATATGATGTAACAATAGAATTTGAATTTTGTGTTAAATAATCAACAGCGTTGCCATAATCATATCTACTACCAAAACAGTTATAATCGTACTTACAAACCGAAGATTTATACATCTTTGTGAAAAGATGTAATAATACAACTTTAGATGTTGCAGAAATGTTACAATTAGAATTTAATTCTTTTAAGAACTTATAAGGTACTCTAATAAACATCTTAGTTTTTGCAAGATGTTGTCTCTTACCTTCTAATGTAGGTATGAATGTTTTATCTATAGAATCTAGATTATCTGACTGAGAATGATTAGTACTCTGAGTCTCTATATCACTATCAGAATTTAAATTAAATCTATCAGGTTCATATTTAAGATCACTAAAAACATGATCAGGAATAGTAGTAGTAATAGTATTACGATTATTCTGTCCCTGATCGTTCTTATCTCTATATATAATGAAATATCCTTTATCTTCTAGGGATTTCTGTAATATAAACACTTTAGATTTAGAACAAGAAAGTCTCTCAGCCCAGCTTGTAGCAGGAAGAGCTATAGATCTATTACGTCCTTTAGATGAGTTAATACAGATAAGAGAATCAGCTAAGATAAAATACATCTTCTCAAGGGAAGATAACCTAGAGCATGATAATATGTGAGATAAGACACATCCAGTTATTGGGATGTATGATTGTGGTTGATTCTTTGTGGTATCATGGAACCCATGTATACCTATATTTTCACTTGGTAACCCAAGTGGATAAAATAATTGCATTTTATGCTCCTTTTATGGAGCTAAGTACCTGAAACCTTTGACTTTTTTGTAAAAAAATGATACACATAAAAATGTAGATAGCAAAATGTTGGATGCATTTTATTTAAAATATCTTCATTCTTGTGGGTGTTGGGTTTCTATCTATTTAGAAACTTAACTCCTATATTTTACTCCTTCCGCTTTTGTAGTTTAATGGATGCTAATTTTTCCATTATAGCACTAGTAATCCAAATAGATCTATCTTGATTTTCCTGAGCCCTATAATGGTCTAATTCTATTAACAACCTTTCTGGTATATTGACTGAAATTTTAATTTTCCCATCAGAAGTAGATTTTTTGTTCACTTAGATATATCACTTTAGTTATAAACTTTAATAAAAAATACAACAGATATTTTTACAATGCAATATAAAATATTATTTATTTATATTTTTTGTAATATTTTAAAAAACTTTTTATAATATAAATATTACCTATGTATTACACATGTAATATTTACATTGTTATGAGGAAGAATTAATATAACTAGTTAATTTTTTTATATTAGTATCTAAATTATCTGATATGAAATTAATCAAACCCCTAATAACTTCGGAATCTGAATATGTTTTTCTATGATTATAATGATTCACAGCTTTAATAATTTTTATAAGGTTTTCTGCATCTAGCTGTCTTAAACGAAAGGTTTTTGTTTTATAATGAGTTGTTTTATTATTGGATGAGGTAATAAATCCACTTTTTTCTATAGGTTTTTCTGAAATTATTTTTGCAACAGTTTTTGAAAGCTTACTTTCTACTAACGGATTTATTTTAGATTTATGCATAATGTATTACCTCGTCCACTAATAAGCTAAAATCTTGTGCACCTTTTGAGGAACTATTAAATATTTGTATAGGAAGATTATTAATTTGTGCTTGGTTAATAGCTTCATTTTTTCTAATAATAGTCGTTAATAAATGTTCATCTAAAGCTTTTAACTGTTCATTAATATATCTATTAGTTTGAGAATTTTTTTGTTCATACAAATTTTTTAGAATAAAAAATTTGTAATCGTGATCCTCTTTGATTTCCTGAATCGCTGTTAATAAATCAGCCATTCCATCTAGCGAATACCTGCCATAATTTGTAGGAATAATTATTGAATTTGCACAATATATGGCATTTACGGCTAATATCCCTAGTGTTGGTGGACAATCTAGAATTATATAATCATAATCTTTTTTTATAGTGTTTAAATGATTTTGTAATATTCTTTCTCTGTAAACAGTACTACTAATTTGCTCAATAACAGTTGCAAGTTTTATATTAGAAGGAATAATTTTGAGATTATTTAATTTTTCATTATGCACTATTGCTTCTAATATTAAATTATTAATATCTATCTTTTTATTAATAAAAGCAGTGGCAATCGTTTTATCGTATAAAATTGTTTCTGGGCAATATATACAACTGGAATGAGCCTGAGGATCAAGGTCTATCAGTAATACTCGCGATGTTTTTTTATATAAACCAAAGGAAAGATTAACAGCAATAGTAGATTTACCTACACCACCTTTTTGATTTATTATTGCAATAATTTTAGAGGACATACACAATCTCCATGTGATACAATTGTAATACACACGTACCACGAAATAAAATTATTGTCTATATAATAATTAGTGATCGATATACAAGTGTGATACATCAGTAATAATATAAACTAGTAAAACGTGTTACATTAATAATACATACGTATTACAATTGTAATACGTTTTATGAAAAAGTTATTGTTTGGTTGTAGGATATCGTTCTATCATATCGTCTACAGAGACATTAAAATAATCAGCAAGTGCGATAATAACATTAGTGCTAAGCATTTTATAAGGAGAGTTTGCTTTTAAAAAACAATGTATTATTTTTTTACTAAAACCAATATTTTTGCTTAATAAATAAGGTGATATATTATCTTGAGATAATTTTGCTTTTAAAAAATTACAGAGATTAGAATTTATGTCATTTAAGTCTGGATTATTAAAAGATACTATTAAATTTATTGAAGGTAAAAATTTGCGTCTACCCACTACTTGATCAACCGCACAATTAAAATAATTTGCTATTTTCACAATAGTGATAAAATCTGGATTTGGACTCATAGAATGATAAGATTAGAAAGTGTTGAATATGGAATGCCGGTTGTAATGCAGAATTCTTTACGACTAATATCAATATTATCTATATTCTTATATAGAAATTTTTTTATATTATTAGAAACGTTCATGATCCTCAGTAAATATGTTTATAAAAAACGTAAAAATTACGTTTTACTTTCTTGACATACTAAAATATATTTTAATAAAGTGAGTTATGAGGGGCTTTGTTTCGGAAGGGTATTAAAAGCATCTATAAAGTATAGAGGGAATGATATATAATGTTCTGAATTAGATAAGTTATAAATTTAGAATGCCATACAAAGAAAGAGCAAAAACAGGTTTACCAAGAAATGTAGATAAACCAAAATATAAAGTAACCAACTGGTCGCAATATAACAAGAGTTTAAGACAAAGAGGGATGATCAGCCTGTATTTTCCTGAAGGCGATTTAGAGTCTTTATTCATTAATGTCGAACCTTACGTAGAGGGAGAATCTGGGAGGGCAACGACATACCAAGTACCATATATACAACTAATTTATACATTATATCGTTTATTTGGTTTCGGACAGCGTCAAATAACAGGTTACTTGTGGTTTATTTTCGCAGACTCTATTAGAGGTCAAACAGTTTTGCAATAAACTTGCTGGTCGTATCAAGAATGGCAGAGCTATATCTCTGATAATAGATAGCACAGGTCTTAGATTTAATACAGCTAGTAACTGGTATGCAACGAAATACAATAAAGTCTGTAAGAATAAGCCATGGCAGAAAATGCATATTTCTATAGATCCTGCAATGAATATTCATAATGTTGAGATTACTGATTGCCATACTGCTGATATAGAGATGTTAGAGTCCTTAATACCAGAGAATATATCAGAGCAGATAGAGTAATTGGTGATGGTGCTTACTGTTAGTAGGAGGAGTTGAGAAATTGAGTAATCGTGGTATTACGCCAGTAATTCCTCCTCCTCGTAATGCTAAAATATATGGTCAAGATAACACCATATATTTCACAAAGCTTGATACAAACGAATTTTTCAGGTCTCGTCTGTACTCACGTATTTTTATACGCCGTGTAGACTCACCTTTAACTTCATCTTGTCTGAAACTTTGTAAAATATGCTGTATAGTGAGATACAAATCTAAAATTTATAGGAGGGATTAATGATTACAATAAATACAAAACAAATTGCTCATATGGTAGTACAAGTTAGGGCAAAGCAGTTGGCTACAAAATCTACTCAGGATAAATTATCAAAAATTATTACTGAATATCGTCAAGACCACCCTGATGTTTCTGATA